>JAJQBM010000055.1 GCA_021203285.1 Clostridiales bacterium
AAAGAGATGCTTGAACCGCCCCTGCTCCCGGAGGAAATCCTCGATGGGCAGTTTCTTTCGCGGCTCGTAGGTCAGCCGCCACTTCCCGTGCTCAACCTCGAACATCGGCCAGTAGCAGGTCTCCACCGCCAGCTTGCAGATCTTCATGATGTCCGCCGTCTCATAGCGCCAGCCGCGCGGGCAGGGCGTCAGGATATTCAGGAAGGAAGCGCCCTCTGTGTAGATCGCCTTCTCCGCCTTCTTATGGATATCGGAGAAGTTGCCGATCATCGTGGTCTGTCCGACGTATGCCACATCGTGATCCGCGATGATGGAAGCCAAATCCTTCCGGCTCTGCATCTTTCCGTTGGACTGTGTGCCGACCGGCGTCGTCGTCGTGTCCGCAAACCGCGGCGTCGCGGAGGAACGCTGGATGCCGGTATTCATGTAGGCACCGTTGTCATAGCAGACATACACCAGATCGTGTCCGCGCTCCATCGCACCGGAGAGGGACTGAAAACCGATGTCATAGGTGCCGCCGTCCCCGCCAAAGGTGATAAACTTAAAGGTCTGATCCTCGGGCAGCCGTCCGCGTTTTTTCAGGGCGCGGTAGGCGGTCTCCACACCGCTTAAGGTCGCGCCGCCATTTTCAAAGGCGTTGTGGATGTAGCTGTCCTCCCATGATGTGTAGGGATACATAAAGGAGGAAACCTCCAGACATCCCGTCGCGTTGCCGATCACGGCCTGATCGCCCTCGTGGAGCGCCCGCAGCACGGCACGGACCGCGATGGTCGCGCCGCATCCGGCGCACATCCTGTGTCCCGGGGCCAGACGTTCCGGCTTGCTCATAACCTGTTTAAAATTATATTTCTCAGCCATTTTCCGAAACCTCCTATGCTCTCAGCCCGATATACTGGTACTGCTCGATCTCTTTTCCGGTGGCAACGGACTCCTCCATCGCGGCGAAGACCTCCTTCGCCTCATCGGTCGTGAAATCCCGGCCGCCGAGACCGTAGATGTAGTTTGTCGTGTTGATATAGATCTTGCTGCGGTACAGACCTGCCGTCATCTCCGCGCCCAGCGGTCCGCCGTGGCCGTTGTAGCTCTCGCAGCGGTCCAGAATCGCGACTGCTTTGCAATTTCTCAGAGCCTGTGCGATCTCCTCCGCCGGGAACGGGCGGAATACGCGAAGCTTTAAGACGCCGACCTTTTTCCCCTCCTCGCGCAGCTCGTCCGCCGCCTGCTTGGCCGTGCCCGCTGCGGAACCGATCAGTAGCATAATGTAATCCGCGTCCTCGGTCCGGTACTCCTCAAACAATCCGTACTCTCTGCCGGAAATCTGGGCGTATTCTTTTGCCACATCCAGAATGACCTGTTTTGCATTCTGCAGCGCGATGAGCTGGTTTTTCCTTCCCTCCATCACATAGTTGGTGACCGAGTAGGGGCCGACGGAAACCGGCTTGCCGGGATTTAACATATACTCCTCCGGCTCATACTCGCCGACAAACGCCTTCACCGGCTCGTCCTCCATCAGCTCGATGTTCTCCACCGCATGGCTGGTGACAAAACCGTCCTGGCAGATCATGATCGGCAGGCGGACGTTTTTGTTCTCCGCAATGCGGTACGCCTGAAGCATGTTGTCGTAGACTTCCTGAGTATTCTCCGCGTAGATCTGAATCCACCCGGTATCGCGGGCGCCCATACCGTCCGTGTGGTCGCAGTTGATATTGATCGGGCCGGACAGCGTGCGGTTCACCAGCGCCAACGCGATGGGCATCCGGTTGGAGGCCGCCAGCAGCAGCTCCTCCCACATCAGAGCCAATCCCGCCGAGGAGGTCGCCGTCAGGGTACGCGCCCCCGCCGCCTCAGAACCGATGCTGGCACTCATCGCCGAGTGCTCGCTCTCCACCGGGATAAACTCGGTGTCAATCTCGCCGTTCGCGATATATGTAGAGACCATCTGCGGAATCTCTGTGGACGGTGTGATGGGAAACGTCGGCATCACGTCCGGGTTAATCTGTCTGATCGCATAGGCAACGGCCTCGTTGCCCGACATTCTCTCTTTGATCGCCATTATTCCACACCCTCCTTCATCACAATCGCGCCGAACGGACATACCGCCGCGCAGATCCCGCATCCTTTGCAGTGATCCAGATCAAAAGGCAGCCGTTTGCCGTCCTTTACCGGAATGCTGCTGTCCGGGCAAACCGGCGTACACAGCAGGCACTGCTTGCACTTATCCTCCAGATAAACCGGGGTGTTATTTCTCCACTCGCCGGTCTTAAACAGCTTCGAGGTACCTGCAGCAAAAATCTGCATTCCTTCCGTCATGCCGGTATGGGGAGTTTTCTCGTTAATCTTTGTAATATCAGTTCTCATCCTGCTCTCCTCCCTGCCGTGCCAGCGCGTCCAATGTCATCTGAAGCGCCTGCATGTTGCCCTCGATGGCCTCCGGCTTCTTGGCAAATTTATGCTGATAGGAATTGCGCATCTCATTTAAAAACACTTCCTGCGGCATCACCTTTGTCACCGCCACCACGGCGGCCAGCATCGGGGAATTCGGGAAATATTTCCCAAGCGCCTCTTCCGAAATCTTTCTGGCGTCGATCGTATAGACCCTGCCCTGATAGCCGTTTAACTGCGGCCGGATCTCCTCCGGCGTCCGCGCGGTGTTGACGATGATCGCGCCCTCCTCCTTCAGGCCGGCTGTGACATCCACCGTGTGCAGCAGCGTCTCATCGACGACCGCCACAAAATCCGGATCGTAGATATTGGAATGTACCCGGATCACATCCTCACTGATCCGGTTAAACGCCGTGATCGGCGCGCCCATACGCTCCGGGCCGTACTCCGGAAAGCCCTGTACATGTTTCCCGGTCTTAAACGCGACATCCGCCAGCAGAAGCGCCGCCGTCTTGGCACCCTGGCCGCCCCGGCCATGCCATCTGATCTCAATTCCGTTCTTCACTTTGATCTCTCCTCACGTAAAATATGTAAGCTGCCGTTATCCAAAGCAGAAACAGCAACAAAAGTATACAAAAACAAGCATACGGAAAACCCGCACACTTTCTATAGTATATACATTTTTATTGTCAATGTAAAGAGAAAATGCCTTGCTTTTTTCCGATAACTGTGATATCCTATTCTGGCTTGAAAAATCAGGCTGCGCCACTGTGGCGGAATTGGCAGACGCACTTGACTCAAAATCAAGCGGGTTCACGCCCGTGCCGGTTCGAGTCCGGCCAGTGGCATAAAAATGGCGGAGATGCAAGGATCTCCGCCATTTCTCTCTTTTTCATTCCTTCTCACAGGACTAACGACACATACTCAATGGAGGACATATCCTCCCCATCGAAGATAAACTCCAGCTTCATACTACCTGTCTCATAGATCAGACCGTTGTCTGTCTCGGTATACCCATCTCCGTATATGCCGATGACATCCTCCTTCGTATTCGAGAGATCGATCCCCTCCGGAGTCGCCACAGTGTCATCCATCAGGGTGATATAGGCGACAAGATTATTCCCGTCGTCATCTGGATATGTCTCAATCTCATAGGAGCCATAATCGTACAGGTAGGCCGTTCCCTGACCCGCGCAGCTCGGCACCTCGTAGACACTCTTCGCCTCTCCAAGCTCTGCTACCAGCGCATCCGCATCCATATCCGGCGCGAGCGTCACTCCCTCTGCCTCAAAAACATAACCGGAGCTTTCGCTTTCCGTCTGTGTCTCCTCCTCCGCATCATCCTCTGTGGAAGCACTCGCCTCCTCTGTGGTTTCCGCCACAGCCGCCTCCTCTGTATCTGCGGAGGTGCTGCCGGATGATGAACAACCGGCCAAAACAGCCGCTGTCGCAAGACCCATCGCCAACAGCAGACTTACTCTCACTTTCATCTTCATCTGTATTCTCCTTTTCATGTGATATCGTTACCGTATTTATTGCTCCAACGCCTCTGTCTGGCGTTCGATCTCTGCTCTATAGGCGGCAAGCTTCTCCGTCCACTCGCTCTCAAGCGTCTCCTCGCCGCGGCGACTGGTAAGGCCGCACTCCTCTGTCAGAATCTCTCCGAAATACGAGGATAGCTTTTCCGCGCCGGAAAGATTCAGATGCAGCCCTGCGTCATACGTATCCGTACTGTAGTCTAACCCGATTTCTTCTGTCATGTCAAGGAAATTATAATACTTGAGGCCGTGCTCCTGTGCATATTCCTCAATCTGCTCGTCCCACTCATCATACCAGTAGGGATACAGGCTGGGCGCCTTGATCAGAACCAGCTCCACATCATTCTCCGCGCAAAGCTCCGTCATCATGTCCAAATAGTAGTAGGCGTTCTCCCCAAACGTGTAGTCGGACAGCGCTCTGCCGGTGGGCACATCCTCAGCCGGGAGCACATCCACCCGCATATAGTACCCGTTGAATGTGACCTCGTCCTTTTTCCAGAAATATTTAAAATCGTCCGCTGTCAGATCACTCCACCTGCTGTGATAGCGAAGAATTGGAAAGACATACTCGATAAAGCTCTCCTCCTCCGTCATGGATGCCCGAATACTGTTTACTTTGGACATCGACCATCTCATGCCATCCAGCGTCATCCGGTTGTAGCTCTCCTTCTGAGGCTCGTTAAACTCCATGGCAAGGACATTCCAGACGATCACATCCGGCGTCTCATACTTCAGCGACTCCTCCATCAGATAATAAGACTGCCACGGCAACTGCTCCGCACTCCCGCGGATATAGCTGTTAATCCCGTATTCCTCCCAGAGGACAGCCGGTGAAAAATTCTCATAAACCTCACAGTCACCGATAAAGATAACATCATGATCCATATTCTCATCATAATATTCCTCTATCATGCCGCCTTCCAGAATATCCGACATATATTTCGGCATGAGCAATCTCTGCAGAGCCAGCAGAATCAAAATCACCGCAAGGATCGTGACCGCCCATTTTATTCTTCGCTTTGCCATAGTTCATCCTTCTGTAACCGCATCGGAAGTGATCAACTCCCGACAGCTTGCTTTTAACTTTTCGCAGGCATCCACGGCACACTTTGCCATAACCTGCATCGCATCCAGATATCCGGCTCCGATCGGATATTTCTCCCGGACAACGGACAGCTCCGTACATCCGAGAATAATGACCTCCGCACCGGCTTCGCGAAGCTCCTCCGATACGCGGAAAAAAGCATCCATATCCGCCGGTCGGCCCGCCTTCACATTTTCATATAT
>JAJQBM010000009.1 GCA_021203285.1 Clostridiales bacterium
TTAGCGGGAAATCCGCCCAAAATTTAGGCGCTTACGATTGATCAACGAAAGAGGAGATGACGATTCAGGATGCCGGAGATGAAAATTTTACATTTTTACAGACAAAAGCGGAAGACATTTTTTCTGATGTATCTGATGCTCTGGATTACGTTTTCACTGGTTTCCGTGTGGGGCTATATTCCGGATGCAATCTCCGTGACCCGCGGAAACGAGGTGTCTGTCGGCAGTTTTCTTCCAATCACGAAGACGGTAAAGAGTCAGGCCGAGACGGTCGAATCCTTCGGGAACCTGAACACGACGGAGTGCGGCGTCTATGAGTTGGAGTGCCGCCTGCTCGGGATCCTTCCGATTAAGACGGTGACGGTCAATATTGTGGAGGATACGCAGGTCATCCCCTGCGGTGTTCCGGTCGGGATTTATATTCAGACAACGGGCGTCTATGTGGCCGATGTGGCGGAGATCGTGCAGGCGGACGGCGGCTCTGCGAGCCCGGCCCGGCATGTCCTGAAGGCCGGAGATTATATTACTTCGGTGGACGGAGAGCCGGTTGAGACAAAGGAAGCGCTGGTTGAGACGGTGCAGTCCTCCGGAGGAGAATCCCTCCTGCTTACGGTTCTGCGTGACGGAGAATCGATCAACTGTGAGGTGACGCCGGTGCAAAACGCAGAGGGTGTGTACCAGATGGGCGTCTGGGTCAGGGACGATCTGGCCGGTATCGGGACGCTGACCTATGTGACAAAGGACAATACGTTCGGTGCGCTGGGACACAGCATCAGCGACACGGATACCGGAAGCCGGGTTGATATGTCCGGCGGCACCGTCTATCAGGCCAGCATTCTCACTATCATTAAAGGGGAAAAGGGGAATCCCGGGGAGCTGGTCGGACAGATCCGCTACACGCAGGATCAGGTCCTCGGCACGATCACGGAGAACGGGACGAACGGAATTTTCGGGACACTGGATGCGCTGCCGGAGGAGGTGTCCGCCGCGGAGGCCGTCGCGGTGGGATACAAACAGGAGGTCACGGAGGGAACGGCCGAGATCCGGATGGAGCTGGACGGGGAGATCTGTACCTTTGCGATTGAGATTGAGAGCATCGACATGAACGCGTCGGAGGTCAACAAAAGCCTGCGTTTTCGCGTGACGGATGAGGCGCTCATCGAAAAGACCGGCGGGATCATTCAGGGGATGAGCGGCGCGCCCATTCTGCAGAACGGAAAAATCATCGGAGCCGTCACGCACGTCTTTGTCAGCGATCCGACGGAAGGCTACGGAATCTTTATTGAAGATATGTTATGATACAATAAAAGCGCCTTCTTGACACTCCTCGACAGGTATCGCGCGACCGCCTGTCTATAATTTCCTTAATTATTCAGAGCAATTTCGAGCCTGACTCTGAATAATTGCGAGATATGTAAACAGAAAAGTGGGGTGTCAGGAAAATTGATCAAGATAGCGATTGCTGACAACAATGAAAACATGGTTCGCCTGCGGACCGACATCGTTTCCAGAGACCGGGAACTGGATGTGGTGGGAACGGCGAAAAACGGCGAGGAAGCCTGTGAAGTGATCAAAACAAAAGAACCCGATATTGTACTTTTAGATATTGTCATGCCGAAGCTGGACGGGCTCGGCGTGATGGACCGGACAAACCGCGATAAAACCATCCGCAAACACCCGAATTATATTATTATCAGCGCGATTGGTCAGGAGAATGTGACGGAGGACGCCTTCCGGCTGGGCGCGTCCTACTATCTGATGAAGCCCCTTGACCAGGAGGCTCTGGTTCACCGGATCAAGTACATCAAGGACTCCATCGGGCGGAAGCCCGCGGATGCGAAAAAGGGCGGTATTTACGAGAATACCCATGAAGCGCAGGAGCATGATCTGGAGACGGATGTCACAAACATCATTCACGAGATCGGCGTACCGGCGCACATCAAGGGATACCAGTATCTGCGGGAGGCGATCATGATGTCGGTCAACGATATCGAGATGCTCAACTCCATCACCAAGATTCTCTACCCCACGATCGCGAAAAAGTTTCAGACGACCTCCAGCCGGGTGGAGCGGGCGATCCGCCACGCGATTGAGGTGGCGTGGAGCCGGGGCAAGATGGATACGATCGACAAAATATTCGGATATACGATTCATTGCGGGAAAGGGAAGCCCACGAATTCCGAGTTTATTGCGCTGATCGCGGACAAGATACGGCTGGATTACAGAAAGTGAGAAGTTTTTCGTGCAGAAGGGGAAAACCTCTGGCCTCCGTGCAGAAAATATTGTAGAATGACATTGTAGTGTGTCATTGCAGAGATTTTTGTTCGGAGGGGGCGGCATGAAAAACATATTATTTGCTTCATCGGAAGCGGTACCATTTATAAAGACGGGCGGGCTGGCGGATGTGGCCGGATCGCTGCCGAAATATTTTTCAAAATCAGATTATGATGTGCGGGTGGTTCTTCCAAAATACCTGTGTATGCAGGAGACCTTCAGCGAACGGCTGTCGCCCGTGACGGAGTGCGAGGTACAGTTAAACTGGCGGACGCAGCCTGCGGGGATTTTGCAGACCGTGGAGGACGGCATCACCTTTTATTTTATCGAAAACGATTATTACTTTGCGGGGCCCGCGCCCTACGGACAGATTTATCAGGACGCAGAGAAGTTTGCCTTTTTCTCCAAAGCGGTTCTGACCATGCTGCCGGAGATCGGATTCTGCCCGGATATTATCCACTGCCACGACTGGCAGACCGGCCTGATTCCGACGTTTCTGGCTGCTTTTTACCGGCAGGAGCCGTTCTATCACCATATCCGGACGGTCTTCACCATACATAACCTGAAGTTTCAGGGACGGTGGTACATCGACGCGATCCGCGATGTGACGGGGCTGGGACCGGAGTATTTTACCATGGATACGCTGGAGAACTACGGGCAGGCCAATCTCTTAAAGGGCGGCCTTGTCTTTGCGAATCATGTGACGACGGTGAGCGAGACCTATGCGAAGGAGATCCAGACGATCGACGGCGGCGAGGGGCTTGACGGCCTGCTGCGGGCGCGGGACGCGCGCCTGTCCGGCATTGTGAACGGGCTGGATTATGATGTTCTGGATCCGTCCGCGGACTGCCATATCGCACAGCGGTTTGAGGGGGATATTGCGGCCTACAAGCATGCGAATAAGGCAGACCTGCAGCGAACGCTCGGCCTTGCGGAGGACGACGGCGCGTTTCTCATCGGCATGGTCTCCCGCCTGACGGATCAGAAGGGGTTTGATCTGGTCAATTATATTCTGGATGAGATCATGGGCGAGTCGCGGATTCAGATTGTTGTGCTCGGCACGGGGGAGGACCGGTACGAGAGCATGTTCCGCTATTACGAGGGCAAATACCCCGGCCGCGTCTCGGCAAACATCTGTTATTCGGAGGAGCTGGCGCAGAAAATCTATGCTTCCTGCGATGCGTTTCTGATGCCTTCGCTGTTTGAACCCTGCGGTCTGAGCCAACTGATGGCGCTGCGCTACGGCACGGTGCCTCTGGTGCGGGAGACCGGCGGCCTGAAGGATACCGTGGAGGCATACAACGAGTTTGAACACACCGGAACCGGATTTTCGTTCCATAATTACAACGCGCATGAGATGCTCTATATGATTCGCTATGCGTGCAAAATCTTTACGCAGGAGCCGGAGGAGTGGCTCGACATTATCCGCAGAGGCATGGCGATGGATTTCTCATGGAATGTCTCCAGCGAGCGCTACAGCCTTCTCTATGATGCGCTGATCGCGGAGGAGGAGAAGCGTACGCAGGAGGAGAGACTTCAAAGAGAAGCGGAGCGTGAGGAGCAGCAGCGCAGGGAAGAGGAGATGATGCTTCGGATCCGTCTCGAGAAGGAGATGGAGGAGGCAAAGCAGGAAGCGGAGAGGAAGCAGGCCGCTGCGAAGAAGCCGGCAAAGAAGGCAGCGGCTTCGGGAAAGAGTACAGCACAAAAATCCACAGAGAAGAAACCTACGGCTTCGGGAAAGACTGCTGCGCAAAAATCCACAGAGAAGAAATCTGCGGCAAAACGGGAGCCTGCGAAAAAGCCGGCAAAGAAGACTGCGGCGGATCCTCAGTAGAGGATCTTGTCCTCCTCGCGCGAATAGTAGTAGGCGTGGTCGGAGAGAAACTCTTCCTCTGCGATCTGGGTCGCATTGACCTCGCGGACCATCTCGGAGAAGTCCTCCATCCGCTCCCTCGAAAACGCGGGGATCAGGATGGCTTCGTGGATGCTGCTCGGCAGGATGTAAAAGTCTGATTGGAAGCGGTCGGCGTATGATTTCAGGAGGCCGTCGTACAGCAGGCAGGACGCGCCGAACATATTCTGCTCGTTGGTCAGCACATACATGGGATAGAGCGGATCTTCCGAAACCGTGACGGTGGGATAGTTCTGCGGGGCGAGGATGTCCTTTAGCAGTTTGTTCATGCTGTGCAGGCGCGGCGCCAGAAGCCGGACCGAGTTGTCGCGGGCCGTCCGACAGAGCGCCTCCGCGGTCTACTTCCACATTTCCATATGTGTGTTGCGGATCAGGATGGTCGCATTGCCGGTGCTGGCGTCGATGGGGATATAACAGTAGAATACGATGGCCAGATCCAGAAAACGGATGTGCGGGATCTCGCGCAGGAGCTTCCGGTTTTTCTCATAGTGGATCAGTTTGAGGACGATGCGCGGGCCGGTGTTCTGAAAATCCGTGAAAAACCGCACGTCGATCTGCCTCGATGTCCTGCTGGTTTTGTACTGTTCGAGGATACGCTCGTATGTCTTCTGGAAGTCGCCGCTTCCGGTATAGTGTTCATAATAGTAATTGAGGTAGAGGGTCGGCGCGATATTGACGCCGGCCTCCAAAATGACCAGTCCGTCCAGGCATTTCCCATTGTTTTTGCACACAGGCTGTATGGCGATTTTTTTCGGATCGGGGATATCTGCGGACAGGCGGTTTAAGACGCCTTCTTTAAATGTCTCATATGTCATAGATAATCTTAGATCGATAAAAGGATTTCAGATAGGGGAATCTTATCACAGAAAGAATCGTTTGACAAGCAGAAAAATTTCCGAAAATTTTTTAAAACATACTTGACAAATAGGAATAATGCCTGACTTTGGGAGTTGAATTAAAAAAGTAGTGCTAAGCCATGGTTTAAAACCTG
>JAJQBM010000147.1 GCA_021203285.1 Clostridiales bacterium
TGCGCGAGAAAAACAGATTCCGGTTATTGAGGCA
Source organism: Clostridiales bacterium (assembly GCA_021203285.1). Taxonomy (GTDB): domain Bacteria; phylum Bacillota; class Clostridia; order Lachnospirales; family Lachnospiraceae; genus Eubacterium_I. The sequence continues at coordinate 35 of JAJQBM010000147.1, forward strand.
TTCATGCAGGCATATCAATCTTTTGTCAGCGACAAAATTGATGATTACAATAGCAGTTTTTATTATGATGCCCCACAGAATATATTGCTTGCTTTTTTGGAGGGGACGCTTGAATACAAAGTAGAATAGCAATGATAAATTTACAGGAGAGGAATTGTGTCATGTATCAGGAAATTGCGAAATTAATTATGTATGGAGACATTCCGGAGGATTGCCTGCTGTATCAGATGGGCGAGATCTTCCGCGATTTTGAGTCGGGGACGGCAGACCGCGCGGCGCTGACACGGCGCGTGTATACCCAGATCAAACGCCTGCTGACACTGGCGACGGATTTCGGTTTTGACAAAAATCTATGGCACAATTATCTCGCATATTTTCTGATCACGAATGAAAATCCGTTCAGCATTACCTGCGAGAAGGTCGGTGCCAACGAGGGGAGCGTCAATCACTTTGCCCGCAATGATTTCGCGGCGATGAAGGCATTGTTTGACTACGATTTTTCCGGAATCGAGACCGCGCTGGGGATCGATTGCTTTACGCAGATTTCCAATTACCGCGCCATTGAGAAAAAGGAACTGATGTACAACCGCAATGTCAGCGAGAAGGTGCAGGCGCTCTCCGCGAAGCTGGAGGAGGCGGCGGATGAGAAGGATTTCTTCGACGCGGTGACCGGTTTTTACCGGGACTACGGTGTGGGAATGTTCGGACTCAATAAGGCATTCCTAATCTCCGGCAGCGGTGCGGAAAATATCACCTTTCTTCCGATTAACAATATGGAGAAGGTTATGCTGGACGACCTCGTCGGCTACGAGATTCAGAAGAAAAAGCTGGTGGACAATACCGTGGCGTTCGTGGAGGGGCGGAAGGCGAACAATGTCCTGCTGTTCGGGGACAGCGGCACTGGGAAATCCACGAGCATCAAGGCGATTGTCAACGAGTTTTATCCGGACGGCCTGCGGATGATCGAGATCTACAAGCATCAGTTTCAGGATCTCTCCAATGTCATCGCCGCGGTCAAAAACAGGAATTACAAATTTATCATCTACATGGATGATCTTTCCTTCGAGGAGTTTGAGATCGAGTACAAATTCCTGAAGGCGGTCATCGAGGGCGGCGTGGAGACCAAGCCGCACAACGTACTGATCTATGCGACCTCCAACCGCCGCCATCTGATCCGGGAGACATGGAACGATCGCAATGATATGGAGCAGGAGAACGGCCTTCACCGCTCCGACACGATGCAGGAGAAGCTGTCGTTGGTCAACCGCTTCGGCGTCACGATCAACTACTCGAAGCCGAGTCAGAAGGAATACTTTGACATCGTCATCGAGCTGGCGCGGCGGGCGGGGATCACCCTCCCCAACGAAGAACTGAAGAGCGAGGCCAACAAGTGGGAGCTCTCCCACGGCGGAATTTCGGGTCGGACGGCGCAGCAATTCGTGAACTATCTGGAAAGTACTTATTGCATATCATGATGAGGATATTCGTTATGAGAATTATATTGCAGATGCTACGAAAATGTAAATTTGGGAAATTGCAAGTCTCACAATTTCCCAGCCAAGGAGGGAAGGTATGAAACTCACTTTTATCGGCGCTGCCCATGAGGTGACCGGCAGTTGCCACTATCTGGAATTCGGGGGAAAACATGCGCTGATCGATTGCGGGATGGAGCAGGGGGCGGACATCTACGAGAATCAGGAGCTTCCGGTCAACGCCGCGGCTGTCGATTATGTCTTTGTGACGCATGCGCACATCGACCACTCCGGCCTGCTTCCGCTTCTGTATGCGCGCGGCTTCCGGGGAGAGATCTATGCGACCAACGCGACGACGCAGCTGTGCAATATCATGCTGAAGGACAGCGCGCACATTCAGGAGTCCGAGGCGGAGTGGAAGAACCGCAAGGCGCGGCGCGCGGGAAAGGCGGAGGTCGTGCCGATGTACACGCTGGCCGACGCGGAGGGTGCCCTGCGGCATTTCAAACCCTGTGCCTATGACCGGCAGGTGAAAGTCTGCGAGGAGCTGACTGTCTGCTTTCGGGACGCCGGTCATCTGCTGGGCTCTTCTTTCATTGAATTGTGGGTTACGGAGGGGGATGAGACGCGCAAGCTGATTTTCTCCGGCGACCTGGGCAACGGGAACCGTGCGCTGATCCGCGATCCGGAGATTCCGGACAGTGCGTACTATCTGATCATCGAGTCTACCTACGGAGACCGTCTGCATACAGTGCCGCCGGACTATGCCGCAGAGCTGGCGAAGGTACTCGCGGCGACATTTTCCCGTGGCGGGAATGTTGTGATTCCGGCGTTTTCCGTGGGGAGGACGCAGGAGATGCTCTACTATATGCGCCAGATCAAACAGAATGGAATGCTCCCCGCGTTTCCGGACTTTGAAGTATACATGGACAGCCCACTTTCCGTGGAGGCGACCAATGTCTTTAACGAGAATGTCAGCGAGTGCTTCCGCGCGGAGGATCTGGAGATGATACGGCAGGGCGTCAACCCGATTCAGTTTCCGGGGCTGCGAAAGTCTGTGACCAGTGAGGATTCCAAGGCGATCAATTTTGACAAAAAGCCGAAGGTGATCATCTCCGCGTCGGGCATGTGCGAGGCCGGTCGCATCCGACATCATCTGAAACACAATCTCTGGCGGGAGGAGTGCACGATCGTCTTTGTCGGTTATCAGGTGCCTGGAACGCTGGGGCACAGCCTCTTAAACGGTGCGACGGAGGTGAAGCTCTTCGGCGAGACCGTGCAGGTGCGCGCACAGATTTTGAATCTACCGGGCATCAGCGGCCATGCGGACCGGGATCATCTGACCGCATGGGTGCAGGGGATGGAGAAGAAGCCGGGACAGATTTTCGTCGTGCACGGGGAGGACGCCGTGACCGACGAGTTTGCCGCCCATCTGAAACAGGAGACCGGCGCACCGGCGGCCGCACCCTACAGCGGCGATGCCTATGATCTGCTGCAGGGAGCGTTTGTCACTCTGGGCAGCCGGAAGCGCGCCGAGAAGCGGTCCAAGGCGAAAGGCGTCTCCACCGTATATGACCGCCTGCTGGCGGCCGGCCGCCGTCTGGTGGCTGTCATCCAGAAAAACAGGGAGGGGAGCAACAAGGATCTGGCAAAGTTCGCGGATCAGGTCAATGCCCTTTGCGACAAGTGGTATCGTTAGAAATATAATTGTGGAAAATTTTCTTCTTTCGTTTGTTTTTGCTTGCTTTAGACGAAAAAGTACGGTAATATGATTTCGTAGGGGTTTGTTAAAAGTATAACGCAGAGAGGATCTGTAACTGCGAAAGAAATGTGTTGAAAGGGTAGCGGAATGAATATTGGGTTGATCGCGCACGAGTCGAAAAAGAAGCTGATGCAGAACTTCTGTATCGCGTACCGCGGTATCTTGGGGAGGAATACCCTGTATGCAACAGGCACGACAGGGAGATTGATTGAGGAAGTCACGAACATGACCGTGCACAAATACCTGCCCGGTCATCTCGGCGGAGTGCAGCAGCTAAGTGCGGACATTGAGAGCAACATTATTGATCTGGTGATTTTTCTGAGCGACCCGATGTCCACGAATGCGAGAGATATCGCGATTGCCAATATCCAGAAGCAGTGTGACCTGCACAATATCCCGATGGCCACGAATCTGGCGACGGCAGAGATTCTCGTGCTGGCACTGGATCGCGGAGATCTGGATTGGCGCGAGATGTATAAGTAGATTGGCGGGTACGCTTTCTGTGAGTGAAGAGTTTCCCTGCAGCATGGATCGCTGTTCCTGAAATGCTGCAGGGATTTTTTGTGTGCGGAAGTATAGGAGGAATATCCTGTCTTAAAACTGTTTAAGGCGGGCATACTAATACGGATATTATGAAAAAACTGCTTGTTTACCTGAAAGACTATAAAAAAGAAACGATACTGGCGCCGCTGTTTAAGCTGCTGGAGGCCACGCTGGAGCTCTTTGTGCCGCTGGCCGTCGCGGCGATCATCGATGTGGGGATTACCGGCGGCGAAACCCGCTATATTCTGCGGATGGTGGGAATTTTGGTTCTTCTGGCCGCAGTGGGGCTGGCGTTTTCCGTCACGGCGCAGTATTTTGCGGCGAAGGCATCTGTGCTGTTTGTGAAAAAGCTGCGGCAGGTGCTGTTTGCCCGGATCCAGTCGCTCTCATGGGCGGAGCTGGACACCAGCGGGACATCCACGCTGATCACGCGGCTGACCAGCGACATGAATCAGGTGCAGTCGGGACTGAATCTGACGCTCCGGCTGCTGCTGCGCTCGCCGTTTGTGATCCTCGGCGCGATGGTTATGGCTTTCACGGTGGATGCGAAGGCGGCGATGGTGTTCGTAGTGGATATTCCGGCGCTGGCGGTGGTGGTTTTCGGTATTATGTTTGCCAGTATTCCTCTCTACCGGAAGGTGCAGAACCGGCTGGACGGCGTTCTCACGCAGACGAGAGAAAACCTGACCGGCGTCCGCGTCCTGCGGGCATTCTGCAAGGAGGAGGAGCAGGTTCGTGGCTTCCGTGAGAAAAATCAGAACCTGACAAATATGCAGAAGTTTGTCGGCCGGATCATGGCGCTCTTGAATCCGGTGACCTACGTGATTGTCAATGGGGCGATCATTGCCCTGATCTGGGTGGGCGCCATCCGGGTGGACATGGGGCTGCTGACACAGGGAGCGGTCGTCGCTCTCTATAACTATATGGCGCAAATCCTGACGGAGCTGGTCAAGCTGGCAAACCTGATCATCAATGTCACGCGTTCCATCGCGTGCGGGAACCGGATTCAGGCGGTGTTGGAGATCGAGCCGACGGTGACAGACGGGGAGAAAACGGGAGAAACAGACGGAAGCCGGGGAGAGATGTCCGAAAGAGCGACCGCGAAGGGGGTTCCCGCCGTGGAGTTTTGCCATGCCTGCCTGCGCTATCCGGAGGCCGCCGATGAGGCGTTGTCGGATATTCATTTCTCCGTGAATCCCGGGGAGACGGTGGGCATCATCGGGGGAACGGGTTCAGGGAAATCCTCTCTGGTCAACCTGATCCCGCGCTTTTATGACTGTGAGCGGGGACAGGTGCTGGTGAACGGCACGGATGTCCGGGAGTATAATCG
>JAJQBM010000156.1 GCA_021203285.1 Clostridiales bacterium
GATAGATTGCGCAGCCGAATCTGACGGGCAATCTCTTTTGCCGCCTCCCGGTTAACCTGTTTGACATGCTCCTGCGAATCTTTTCCCGCAACGCTCTTCGCCGTGTTGACATCAATCACAGTCATGGCTTCCGTCGGCTCGATTACAATGGATGCGCCTGACTTTAAAAACACTGTTTTTGCCAGCGCGCGCTCCATCTGCCGGTTCAGGTTACAAAGACTGGCAAGCGGATAGGATGAGTCCTCATACAGCCGGAGCGGAACGCGGTTTAACTCCTCATGTCCGGCGCAATATGCAAAAATCTCATGATAGATCTCCGGCTGGTCTGTCACAATCTCCGCAAGCCCGGCAGAATATGTATTCTGCAAAAAGGCAAGATATCCCGGCATGGAGCGGTGCAGGCACGAAAAGCATGTGCGGTTCCGGGCATGGGATACCATATCGTCCATCTGCCGGGTCAGCTCACGCAGCTCACACAGAATGGCTTCCTCGTCGGCATTCGCCGCGTTGGTCCGGATGATCACGCCGTAGCGTTCCGGTTTTGTATCGCGGAGCAGCTCTTTCCAACGGGCACGTGTCCCAGTGGATAATTTGGACGAAATCCCAAGCTGCTTTTTTTCTGTTGTGATCACCACATACCTGCCGGTCAGGTTCAGGTTTGTAGAGACCATGGGCGCCTTGGTCTTCATCGCTTCCCGCTGAACCTGAACGAGAAGTTCATCTCCCTCCGCAAGCAGCTTTTTCCCGGAATTGCGCTTTACGTATACCGGATCCTTTACATGCTCCAACGGGAGATAACACGGCATTCCCGGCGCGATCTCCACAAAGGCAGCGTTCAGGTTCTTTACCACGCGCTGCACCTTTCCGACATAAATGTTTCCCAAATCCGGAAGCGACGTATCTGAATCCGACCCCAGAATCCGGACTTCCGTCAGCTTATCATTTTCGATAAGACTGCAGAGAAGAAACTTATTTTCAGAAATGTCCGCTTTTGTGATTACTACCTTTGCCGTCACGCACACGCTCCGTTCTCCCGATTTCGGCCGTTTTCAATGAGATCTCCGGCTGCATCGAGAGGGGAAAACCTGCCATCCACCCTCTCATATACCTCCAGACGGTGAATCTGTAAATTAAACGGATCATACTCCCTGCCGAAATAGGAATAAAAATCCGTCAGGACGAGTTCCGGTTTGATATTATCTGTGCTTCCGGTGCAGAGCCGGAGGAAAAATCCCCGTCTGTCCGGGAAAACGGAGAGTACCCTGTCGGGCGGAAGCCGTCCGTCATCCTCATCCACATAAGGCTCAAACCGGTAGATCAGCGGTTTCAGATCGATGATTCTCTCACTTTTTTTGCTTTGTTTCACGATTTCAATCTGCTCCCGCTCTGTGTAATAAGCCCGTATCATCCCCGGAAGATCCGTCTGTGCAAAATCCTCTCTTTTCTTAAAATAAACGATATAATCGGCCGCAGCCACCGCTGTCATGGCCTTTTTGGAGCCCTCGCGCAGCGCTACAAAGGAAGCAATCTCCATCCCATCTGCCATCGCGCCGTTTAACGCTTCCACGGACGCCGCAGAGGGCATCGCGGAGCGCACCTCAATATCCATATATTCCCCGTCACTGGTCAGGCCGACTCCCAGCGGCGCGGCAAAGGACATGATCTGGTGAGGTCTGAAGCCCTCCGTATATGCCACATCAATCCCGGCGCGGCGGAGCGCTTTCTGAAAATACCGCATGATATCCAGATGTCCGACAAAACGCATCGAACCGTTTTTGCGAAATTTAATGCGCACCTTCATAACATACGCCTCCTTTGTACTTCATCGCGCCGCAGCCGGAACATTGCTGCCGGCAGTTCGGCGTCACCTCTCCCACCAGCGCCTTCTGCCATTCGCGCCATAAGAACGATTTTGTTACGCCAATATCGATAAAATCCCATGGGAAAATCTCGTCCCTGTCGTGCTCTCTCACGGTATAAAACGCCGTGTCTATACCGGTTTCCTCGAACGCTTCCTGCCATATGGCATCGCTGAAAAAATCCGACCACGCGGCAAAAATGCCGCCTTTTTCGTAAACCCGGATCAGCGCATCACCCAGCCGCCGGTCGCCACGCGCCAGAATTCCCTCAATGAGTGTCACATCCGTCTCATGCCAGTGGTAACGGATGCTCTTCCGGTTCAACTGCGATTTGATCGTCTTGTTGACGATGTGCGCCCGGTTCAGAAAATCCTCCTTCGTACAGATGGGGCTCCACTGGAACGGAGTGAATGGCTTCGGCACAAAAAAGGAGGTACTCACACTGATCTGACATTTCCCGTTCCGCTTCTCCTTCGGGACCTCGTAATACCGTTTCGCGATTTTTTCCGCCAGCTCACCGATTGCCCGCATATCCTCCTCGGTCTCCGTGGGCTGTCCGAGCATAAAATACAGCTTTACCTTCTGCCAGCCTCCCTCAAAAGCCAGACCGGCTCCATGAAATATATCCTCCTCCGTGAGCCCCTTGTTGATCACATCCCGCAGTCTCTGGGAGCCGGCCTCCGGCGCAAAGGTCAGACTGCTCTTTTTCACATCCTGCACCTTGCTCATAATATCCAGCGAGAAATTATCAATCCGCAGCGACGTAAGCGAGATGTTGACATGCCGGTCCTTAAACTCTTCAATCAAAAAGTTTAACAGTTCCTCCAAATGGGTATAGTCACTGGAACTCAGGGAGCTGAGTGAAATTTCCTCATATCCGGTCGAATCCAGCATCCGACGCGCCTTTTCCTTCAGGTAGTCCAGACTTCGTTCCCGCAGCGGCCGATAAACCATCCCGGCCTGACAAAAGCGGCATCCCCGGATGCAGCCGCGTTGAATCTCCAGTGTTACGCGGTCCTGCGTAATATTGAGAAACGGCACCAACGGCTTGTCCGGATAAACCACATCGGACATATCCTTCACCACCTGCCGTTTTACCGTGCCCGAAACATCCGCGTAAATCGGCGTAAAGGAAGCAATCGTGCCGTCCTCTCCATAACTCACGGTGTACAGGGAAGGAACATACAGTCCCTCGATGTGGGACGCTTCCCGCAGAAACGCCTGCCGGTTGTAGCTGCCGCCTTTTTTGTGGCGCTTATAGAGGTCAAGGAGCTCATCATAGACCGTCTCCCCCTCTCCGATATAGATAATATCAAAGAAATCCGCGATCGGCTCCGGATTGTAGGTGCAGGGTCCGCCTCCGATGACAATCGGATCGTCCTCTCCCCGCTCGCAGCTTTTCATCGGAATTTTCCCCAGATCCAGAATCTGAAGGATGTTCGGATAGCACATCTCGTATTGGATCGTGATCAGAAGCCAGTCAAAATCCCGGATCGGATCCTGCGTTTCAAGGGCGAAAAGCGGGATATCCTGCTCCTTCATGATCCGGTGCAAATCCGGCCACGGAGAAAAGACACGCTCACAGTAGACATCCTCACGGCAGTTAAACATATGGCAGAGAATTTGCATCCCCAGATGGGACATTCCGATTTCATAGGAATCGGGAAAGCAGAAAGCAGCCCGTATATCCACGTCCGCCGGATCCTTTACCACCATATTCACCTCGTTCCCGATGTAGCGGGCGGGCTTTTCGATACGCATCAGTATTTCGTCACTCAGTGCCAGCTTATTCATCTTACTGAAACTCCTCCAACAATCCGGACAATCCGCTCGTCTCGTAAATATTTTTGTAATAGCTGACCTCGTCCGCGATCAGGTCATCGATCACCTGCATGCCGAGCAGCTCAACCGGCGCCTTGTCGTCGGTCATCAGATAATCTCCGGCCTCGTAAATTTCAAGGTTGTCATATACGGTCGTCATCATGTCTGTGAGAGCCTCATCTTCCTCCAATTCGATATTGGTTTTCATGATATTGATCATTTCCGGATTGTCTGAGGCAAAGAGCTCCCGGTTTGTATTGCCGGAGCAATCCACAGTGTAAACCTCAGAAAACACGGCGGAGACCGTGTCGGCAATATACTGGTTGATATTTCCCTCCTCCTGCCCGCGCATATTCATGTTGATGACCATCACGCCGCCCTCGTTGAGATGCTCTTTGACGAGGGTGAAAAACTCCACAGTGGACATCTGGAATGGGATCGTAATATCCTGATAGGCATCCACCATGATCACATCATATGTCTTGTCAATGGCGTTGAGATACGCCCTGCCGTCATAGGTATAGACTGGGATATCCTCGGAGAGATGAAAATACTCTGTGGCAAGCTCTGTGATATCCTCATCGATCTCCACGCCCTCCATCGTCAGGTTGTCAAAATAATGGTCACACTGCGTCGCAAAGGTGCCGGTACCCATCCCGAGAATCAGGACATCCAGATTTTCCGCCTCGTTGACATCGGCCATCATCGTTGACGCCATCGCATAGTCATAGTAGTATCCGGTCAGGCTGTCATCCTTTACATAGACGGACTGGACGCCGAACAGTACATTGGTAGAGAGATAGACAGCATCATCGTCCTCTTTTACCTGCAGGTAATTGTAGACTGATTCCCCCTCATAAGTGAGATTATCCTCCCAGAAGGCAAAGCTGTCCGTGCTGCAGAAAATACAGGCCAGGACAAGGACGACCGCGCCCACCGCGGCACGAATCGACCGCTGTTTTCTGCTGCAGAAATAAATAATCGACAGCGCGAGCAATATCCCCGCGAAAATATAAAACGTCGCCGAGACGCCCACGGACGGAATCGTCACAAACGTCGGAACAAACGTACCGATAATGCTGCCGATGGTGTTGGACGCATTCAGGAATCCGACGGTCTTTCCGCTGTCGTCAAGGTCGCTCACCGCATATTTCACCAGAGACGGCGTCACCGTGCCGAGGAGGAAAAGCGGGAAGACAAAGATAATCATGCACGCAGCGAAGGCCGCCCAGATCAGGAAATTGCTGTTGACGGAAAAGATCATTACCGCCGAGATCCCGAGGATAATATACTTCCCCAACACCGGAATCAGCGCAATCCAGATCGACGCAAGAATAATCCGGCGATACAGACGGTCCGGATCCGGATTCTTGTCCGCGAAACGGCCGCCATAGATATTCCCCAGCGCCATGGCAATCATAATCGTGCCGATGATAATCGTCCACACAATCTGGGAAG
>JAJQBM010000108.1 GCA_021203285.1 Clostridiales bacterium
TAGACCGGATGGTGCCAACGAACTGTCTTTTCTTTATTCTCCGGCCTCTTCCTTCTCCTCACGGATCAGGTCGAGGACCGCGGTCAGCTCACTCCCCACGGGAGGCGCTGTCATCAGTTCCTGATGCTTCCCCTCCGGTGTGATATTGCACAGGACGTCACTCTCGCCGCGCTGACCCTTCTCAATCATATAATAATATACCTCGTCCGACTGCGGATTGTATATCACGTAGGCGGAGCGCGCCATGTGAGGCGCCAGATTCTTCTGCGGAAGCTCAACGCAGACCGCCGTCGTGTCCTCACTGATATTCAGCGACATGACACTGAAATCCTCCGCCGTGTACGGGCTGGGAATCTTGTCTCCGTAAGGCTTCGCGTACATCTCGCGCAGAAGCTCCGCCCCGCGCTCCTCCAGATCCCGCACAAACTCCGCCTTGTCGGCAAAAAGCGTTTTCGGAATCAGCCCCTTCTCGACGGTATTGCGGGCGAGCACGGCAAACTCCTCTTTGGTGACCTTTTTCACCTGCCGTCCCTGCGTCCCCGCCTGCGCGGTGAAATCAACCTCGAACGCACGGCGGTGAAAGATGAAGGGAGCTGTCTGGGAGTTCAGCATAACGCCGTCCAGTCCGGTCTTGCTCTTCATGACGGTATCGATCACCTGCGACGCCGGCACGCGTATCATGTACGGGAAATCATTTGTCTCCACAATCTTGTCCCGGGAGGTAAACGCCGGCGCGTACTTATTCCCCTTTGAGTCCGTGACTGTCAGCGGGAAGAGGGGAAATCCCTCCCCCTTTTTCAGCGGCAGTCCGTTGAGCATCTTCATCACCACGCGGACATCCGCCTTTTTGGGAAAAGCCACCGGCACGATCACCTGAGAACTCCGGAAAATACGGATCAGATCCTCCAGCTTCTTTCGATCATTCTTTGACGCGTTGTAATCTGCCATGGCTGTCTCCAGCTTTGTGTTGTCCAGATTATACGCCGGGCGAAGTAAAATCTTACTGTCCATGTACTCTCTCCTGATCAGCTCTCCATGATCCCGCAGATCATGGCAATGCTCACATTAAACTGTTTGCGGTTCTCCTTGATCCGGATCAGGCCGTTTTCCCGGTCCAGATAGAGAATTTTTGCGCCGAAAAATCCGGGCGACGCCTCAAACATCCGGGTCTGGTGCATATGAATATCACACCGCTGCCCGACAAAACACAGATACGGATTAAAATGCTCGCTCCATGGGCGCACCTCCAGCGGCGTCTCCTTCTGCAGCATGCGCTCCGTCATGCGAACCTCCGTGATATCCTTCACATAGGCTTTGTTTGCCAGACCATGCCTGCCCCGGAACTGAAACAGAATGTAGTTCCGGTCAGACCAGATGATGCCGACACGTGCATAGCCGACATCCTGTCACGACATGTTGATTGTTGCATATTTGCCGTGGAACTCGGAGCAGTCAAACTCCTTCCCCGGCTCATGAACCCGTTTGTTTGCAGCCATTCCCGTACCCTTTTTATAAAAGCTTGATATTTTTCAGAAGGTCGCCCATGGAAGTGCCGATCGACTCTGCCTTCGGGATCGTTACCTTTACTTCCTCGTCCTTCTTTTTCTGCTCCAGCAGCGCTTTGATGCTCAGCTTTAGCTTTCCATTCTGTTTGCCGATCACCTTCACGCGAACCTCCTGGCCTTTTTTCAGGACATCCGACGGATGCTTTACGCGCTCCAGCGCGATCTGGGAAACATGGACCAGTCCGGAAACGCCATCGCCCAGATCCACAAAAACACCGTAATCCTGAATGCTGTCAACCTTTCCGCCAAAAACGGTTCCGACCTCTATGGCAGACAATTTCACCTTCTTCGCATTCTCCCGCTCTTCCCTCAGAATCTCGCGTGCGGAGAGAACCAGCTTATCCGCCTCCTGATCGGCCGTGATTACACGCACCTGAATCTCTTTGCCGAGCCACTCATTCAGGTCATTGACTCTCTGCAGGCTGAGTCTGGAAGCCGGAATAAATCCGCGAATCCCCTCCACCATGGCGATCACGCCTTTATTTACCACGCCGGTAATCTCTACGGTCAGGTTCTCCTGAGACTCGTAGAGCTCTTTGATCTTTGCCCACGCGAGGAGCGTGTCGGTATCATGCTCGCCGTCGCCCATCATCTTGTAGGAGTCCTCCAGCGCCTTGCCCATATCATCCATAGACTCCGCAGCAGCCTCCGCTGTCTCTGCAGCAGTTTCCTCCGCGACAGCCGTCTCCGCCGCCTCTGCGATGGTCTCCTCTGCAGCTGCTTCCGCCGCAGCGTCCACTGTTGTCTCTTCCGTTACTTTCGTTGTCTCTGTCGTTTCCATAAAATATCTCCTTATAATTTGTTTTCGACATCATTTATTTATTCTGATAACCCGCCGTATTCGTCAGGTTCCTGAATCGTTTATAATAGGTAAATATCGCCTTGCCCTTGATCTGGTCGCGACGCACAAAGCTGTAGGAGTACGCCTCCTCCTCCGTGACTGCCAGTCCTGCCGACACCGCCTCCGATGCCCAGACCCGGCTGTCCGCAGAGTTGTTCCGGTTGTCTCCGAGAACCAGATAACAGTCCTCCGGCACCTCGAAATAATAGCCGTCATTCTCCCAGCTCCACTCCTCAAAAAGATAATTCTCCTCCAGCGGAATGTCGCTGCCGTCGATATAGATGCCGCCGTCCCGGATCTCCACGGTCTCGCCGGGCAGGCCGATCACCCTCTTGATATAAGTCTGCGACTCGTCCACCGGATAGGAAAAAAGAATGATATCCCCGCGTTCCGGATCATCGAACCAGTAGGAAAACCGGAATCCGATCAGGCGGTCGCTCGTCATAATCGTCGTCTCCATAGAACCGGAGGGTATCGTCGCATTGATAATGATGAAACGGGTAGCGACAAACACGACAGCCACAACGCTGACAAACATACGGATCCAACTGAATACCTCTTTCCGTATATTGCGCTTGCGCTCCATCTCCCGCCGTCTCCTCATGGTCTGAGGCTCTTTTTTGTGACGAATTTCCATGTCAGCTCCTCAAATCGTCTGTCAGATCACTGCGGATTCGAAAGTCCCTCACAGATCCGCGACAAGCTCTACAGGGCAGTGATCCGACCCCATAACCTCTGTATGTATATCCGCGGACACCAGCGCATCCCGCAGACTGTCAGACGCGATAAAATAGTCAATACGCCATCCGGCGTTGGTCTCCCGCGCTTTCCGACGGTAGGACCACCATGAGTATACCCCTGTCTGCTCCGGATGAAAATACCGATATGTATCGATTCTACCACTCTGAAGCGCGTTTGTCATCTTTTCTCTTTCTTCATCCGTAAACCCCGCATTGTGATGGTTGGTCTTCGGATTCTTCAAATCGATCTCCTGATGGGCGACATTGAGGTCTCCCGCGTAGATGACCGGCTTTGTCTTCTCCAGCTCCTGCACATAAGAAAGGAAGTCATCCTCCCATTTCATACGGTAGTCCAGCCGGGCAAGCTCATTCTGTGAGTTCGGCACATAGACTACGATAAAATAAAACCGCTCAAACTCCAGTGTGATGACACGCCCCTCGTGATCATGCTCCTCTATGCCGATCCCGCGTGTGACGGAAAGCGGCGTCCTCTTTGTAAAAACAGCCGTGCCGGAGTATCCCTTTTTCTCCGCATAATTCCAATACTGCTCATACCCGTCCAGCTCCAGGCTGATCTGGCCCTCCTGCAGCTTTGTCTCCTGCACGCAGAAGATATCGGCATCCGCCTGTTTAAAATATTCCAGAAATCCTTTTGTTACACAGGCCCGCAGCCCATTTACATTCCAAGATATCAGCTTCATGAACCATTCCCCTGCGCCCGGCACATCGAACCGTTAGTATCAGAAAACCCGTAAACTCTCAGAAGAGAATTTACGGGGATCTGTTCATCATTCGTCCATTCTACGAATTGCGTACTATGCTGTGATATCCTACTTCGCGTAGTCTGTCACACGGCTCTCTCGAATCACATTGACCTTGATCTGACCCGGATACTCCAATTCAGCTTCGATCTGCTTGGAAATATCTCTGGCCAACAGCACCATGTCAGCATCGCTGACCTGCTCCGGAACCACCATAATACGAACTTCTCTGCCCGCCTGAACTGCAAAAGATTTCTCTACACCCTTGAAACTGTTCGTTATGTCCTCTAGCTTCTTTAATCTGTTTGAATATGTTTCCAGCGTCTCCCGACGAGCGCCCGGACGGGCTGCCGATATGGTATCAGCCGCCTGTATCAGACAGGCGATCAGGGATTCCGGTTCCACATCTCCGTGATGCGACTCAACCGCATTGATCACGGTAGCCGACTCTTTGTACTTTTTGCAGAGTGCAACACCCAGCTGAATATGAGAGCCCTCCATCTCGTGATCCACAGCCTTGCCGATATCGTGAAGCAAACCTGCACGCTTGGCCAACCTGACATCTACACCGACCTCTGCGGCCAGCAGGCCCGCGATCTGTGCTACCTCGATGGAATGTTTTAACGCATTTTGTCCATAGCTGGTACGGAATTTCATCCGGCCAAGCAGACGTACCAGTTCCGGATGTATGCCGTGCACACCGACCTCCAGAGTGGCAGCCTCACCCTCTTCCCGGATGACGCTCTCGACTTCCTTCTGCGCCTTTTCAACCATTTCCTCGATTCTGGCAGGGTTTATACGGCCATCCACGATCAGTTTTTCAAGGGCGATACGGGCAACCTCACGACGGATCGGATCGAAGCTCGACAGGATGACGGCCTCCGGAGTGTCATCGATGATCAGATCTACGCCTGTCATCGTCTCCAGAGTGCGGATATTGCGGCCCTCGCGTCCGATAATCCGTCCCTTCATCTCATCATTCGGAAGCTGGACAACCGAAATCGTTGCCTCCGCCACATGATCCGCCGCACATTTCTGAATGGCGTTGACCACATAGTCACTGGCTCTCTTGCCCGCCTCTTCCTTTGCCCGGATGTCCATCTCCTTGATCAGATTTGCCGTATAAAGTTTTACATCTTCTTCAACAGTTTTTAAGAGATATTCTTTTGCCTGTTCAGAGGTGAGTCCTGAAATTCTTTCCAGTTCCTGAATGCGTTCCTCGTTTAACC
>JAJQBM010000139.1 GCA_021203285.1 Clostridiales bacterium
AAAAATTCAAACCGCGAATGAATGTTGACGAATACGCACATAGTAGAGTATAATCACATTGACAGTATTTCCTGGGATGTTCGACAGCCTTGCTATTTTGAACCTACATTTACGTTCATGGGACTCCTACATTGTATGTCGGATGTCAGGCCGCCTCGTATCAGTGGAAGGCAGAAGATATATTGCGGACACCCACCTGGCACTTTTGCTGGGCGTCAAAATTGCGGGTACGGCATCCTGGGAGTTACAAAAGATAAAGATCAAGATACCTGCGATAAAGTCATAGAGAGACAAAAGAGGAATCTTACGATACGAAAGAGAAAAGAAGCTGCTTTGGCGGCTTCTTTTCCTGTGTCGATGCGAAGAAAAAAACAGCAGTCGGTGTGACGGCTGCGCGGGCAGGGTGGACAGGTATGGGAAGAGAGAAACGAAGAAAGAAATTGCGAATCCGGATACTTATGCTGTTTGCGGTGTGTCTCGCGTTGTGTCTGGAAATCAGCTATCTGAGGGGAACCATCACGGCAAAAAACGAGAGTGTGGATGCAGCACAGGACCGTGTCCGGACTGCAGAGCTTGCCGGCTATCTGCAGATTCCCCCGTTCTCGCCGGAAGAGACCAGAGCATGGATTCTGCCGGAGATGGGAACCTATCTGACGGGAGGCGATGTCGATTTTCTCCTGGAATTTCTGGATGTCGGCTCTTTTCAGACGATCATTCATGAAAATGCGGCATTGGATGAGGCGGAGGAGCTCAGCCGACCGCAGTGGTGTACAATATATGAAGAGCTGACAGAATATCTTGGACTGAGTGATCAAATTCAGGTAGTGACAATCCGGT
This sequence comes from Clostridiales bacterium, assembly GCA_021203285.1. Classification (GTDB taxonomy): domain Bacteria; phylum Bacillota; class Clostridia; order Lachnospirales; family Lachnospiraceae; genus Eubacterium_I. The sequence continues at coordinate 838 of JAJQBM010000139.1, forward strand.
ATCTGGGGATGCTGGACGAATCCCGCCTGATCGCCGACAACGGCAACTACGACTGTGATCCGGAGAGCATCGACTTTCAGTATGGAGAGACCTATGAGGTATACATATGCGGAAATCTTCTCCTCGGCCTGTACGCGGATCCCGGAGACAGTGGTGCGGCAGACGGCGCGGGCACAGAGACACTGGAAAGCGATTCCGAAGGGCAGACGCTCGTTGCGATTGATATTCCGGAGACGGTGCGCGTTCTGCTGACGCAGGATAATCACGCATCCGTTTATCGGGACAATGTATCTGTAAAAGGGACGGTTCCGATCCGGATTACTGACGGCAGTGTACATACCTGTGATGTGACGGCGGACAGTCCGGCAGACTGTGCGGCGCTGATGGAGGAATGGGAGGTCGATGAGCTGACGGTGGAGGCAGACAGCGGCGGGAAGATCTGTATCACGGATGCGGCGGGCAATGCGGCATCTTCATGGTATGGCGGCTCGTTCTTCCTGTACAGGGATGAAAACGGGATCCGGATTGTAAATGAGGTGGATCTGGAGACTTACCTCTGCGGCGTGGTGCCGGGGGAGATGCCGGAGCGCTTTGAGACGGAGGCATTGAAGGCGCAGGCAATCTGTGCCCGGACCTACGCGTGCTATCTGGTCGCGCAGGGCGGCTATGCGGCGTATTCTGCCGATCTGGTTGACACGACGGAATGTCAGGTCTATCTGCCGTCGGAGGAGAATGAGAAAGCGGCACAGGCGGTTGCCGATACGGCCGGAATGGTGCTGGGATACGAAGGATATCTGGCGGAGATTTATTATTTTTCCACCTCCTGCGGGTATACATCCGGAATGGAAGTGTGGCAGAAGGAGGAACTCGCGTATCTGCCCGGAGTTTCTCTTTTAACGGAAGGCGTAGACGAAGATTCAGAAGAGGTGGTACAGGAAGAAAGCAGCGGAATCTCAGAGTCAGATTTTGACGCCTTCCTCCGAAACCGGGAAGTTGCGGCATATGATTCGGAGAGCCGGTATTTCCGCTGGGAAGCGGCGCTGGATCTGAGATCGAATCAGGAAGCCGCAAGGCAGGCTGTCGCGGAGGAGCTCGCCGAAAATCCCGACCGAATCCGTGTGAGTGACTTGGCTGGAGCGGCCCTCGCCTCCGCCGCAGATCTGGGAGAATACACCGGTATCTCCATAGCGGAGAGGAATGATTCGGGAATCGTGACGGATCTTCAGATACAGTTTGCAAACGGGGTGGTTGATCTGTATAACGAGAATTCGATTCGCTCCATCCTCGGTATCGCGATGACAAAGCTGACGGATCAAAACGGTGACACGGTATACACTTCGAATATGCTTCCCAGCGCGGCGATTTCCATCGATGTGTCAGAAGACGGCACATGCACAGTCTATGGCGGAGGGCTGGGACACGGGATCGGCATGAGCCAGTACGGGGCAAACGGAATGGCACAGGCGGGAAAAAGCTGTGAGGAGATTCTGACAGCTTTCTTTCCGGGAACAGAAGTTACAAGATAGAAAAAATGAGGAGAAAAATGCGGCAGGTTGTTTCACATATTCTGAGAAAAATCAGGGAGGACGATATCGGCGCCTATGCGGGGCAGACGGCGCTGTTTCTGATTATGTCCGCGATTCCGTTTTTGCTGGTGCTGGTTTCCCTGATCCGCTATACACCGGTCACGGAATCCCTGATTCTGACCCTGATCGAAATGATCAGTCCCGGTTACATGTCATCCTCCGTGATCTCGATTGTGGATGAGGTATATCACAATACCGGCGGCATTCTGGTGATTTCTCTGGTGTTTGCAGTTTATTCCGCGGCGAAGACGATACAGAGTCTGCGGTATGCCCTGAATAAAGTCTATGAGATCGAGGAGACCAGAAACTGGTTTGTCCTCCGGCTGCGGGCGATGTTTGAGACCTTTGCGCTGATCATCGCGATTTTCCTCTTGATGGTTTTGCTGATGTTCGGGCGGGGGATTCAGGCGATGCTCGCGGAGTATGCGCCGATTGCAGGGATTGTGACCGAAGTGATTTTAAAGCTGCGTCTGCTGATTCTGTTTTTTTTGTGCTGACGGGAATCTTCGTCACAATCTACAAGGCAATCCCAAACCGGGAAGCGACGTTTCGCAGTCAGCTTGCGGGTGCGGTCGGCTGCGCCGCGGCATGGTATGTTTTCACCTTCGGGGTTTCCCTTTATATCAATTATTTTAACGGATTTTCGCTTTACGGGAGTCTGACCTCCATCGTGCTGATTATGTTCTGGCTGTACTTTGCTATGTATATTTTTCTGGTCTGCGGCGCGGTCAATTCTTCTCTGAAACTGATTTCTGACGAACTGAAGCAGAATTTTAAAGAGAAAAAGAAGAAAAAACCTTGATGTTAAAAAAAAGCCGTGCTACAATAGATGGCAGTTTGAGCGTGCCTTCGGGACTGCTTGCTCCGTCCCTGTTGTGGATGGGGTTTTTTTATGTTCCAAACTGAGCCAAAACCGCTCACCGCCTGAGAAAACGAGAGGAGAATCAAGATGAAAGAGAAGTTAAGACAGATCAGGGAGCAGGCGCTTGCCGATATTGCCGCTTCAGAGGGTCTGGCCAAGCTGAACGAGGTTCGGGTTGCCGTCCTCGGGAAAAAGGGTGATCTGACCGCTGTGCTTAAGGGTATGAAAAATGTCAGTCCCGAGGAGCGCCCGCTGGTGGGACAGATGGTCAATGAGACCCGTGCCGCCATTGAGGCTGCGCTGGAGGAGAAGAAACAGCAGATGGAGGCGTTTCTTCTGGAGAAAAAGCTGAAGGAAGAGAACATCGACGTAACCCTTCCGGCACAGAAAAACAGGGTCGGCCACAGCCATCCGAATACGATCGTGCTGGATGAGCTGGAGCGCATTTTTGTCGGCATGGGCTATGAGGTGGTGGAAGGCCCGGAGGTCGAGTATGACTACTATAATTTTGAGACGCTGAACATTCCGGCGAATCATCCCGCAAAGGATGAGCAGGATACCTTCTATGTCGGGAATGATATTCTTCTGCGGACCCAGACTTCCTCCGTCCAGATCCGGATCATGGAGGAGGGCAGGCTGCCGATCCGCATGATCGCACCGGGGCGTGTGTTCCGCGCGGACGAGGTGGATGCCACCCATTCCCCGACCTTCCATCAGGTGGAGGGCCTTGTCGTGGATAAAAACATCACATTCGCCGATCTGAAGGGGACGCTGGAGGCGTTTGCGCATGAGTTTTTCGGACCGGACACGAAAGTAAAGTTCCGCCCGCACCATTTCCCCTTTACGGAGCCCAGCGCTGAGCTGGATGTCTCCTGCTTCAAATGCGGCGGGAAGGGCTGCCGTTTCTGCAAGGGAGAGGGGTGGATTGAGATCCTTGGCTGCGGTATGGTGCATCCGCATGTGCTCGAGATGAGCCATATCGATCCGAAGGAGTATACGGGATTTGCCTTCGGTGTCGGCCTTGAGCGGATCACACTTTTAAAATACGAGATCGACGACATGAGACTGCTTTATGAGAACGACGACCGGTTCCTGCGTCAGTTTTAGGAGGAGAATAGAATGGTTACATCTTTAAAATGGATAAAGGCCTATGTGCCGGATTTGAATGTTGGCCCTCAGGAGTACATGGATGAGATGACGCTCTCCGGCTCAAAGGGCGAGGGATTTGTGAGACTGGATGAGCATCTGGACAAGATCGTGATCGGCCATGTCCTGTCGGTGGATCCGCATCCGAACGCGGATAAGCTGGTCATCTGTCAGGTGGATGTCGGGACGAAGACCGTGCAGATCGTCACCGGCGCGCCCAATGTATTCAAGGGCGCGAAGGTCATCGTCGTTCTGGACGGCGGGAGAGTGGCGGCCACGCACTCGGACGGAAAGTCCACGCCGGACGGGATTCAGATCAAGGCCGGAAAGCTTCGCGGCGTGGATTCCTACGGTATGATGTGCTCCATCGAGGAGCTCGGCTCCACCACGGACATGTACCCGGATGCGGCAGAGGACGGACTTTATATTTTGCCGGAGGATGCCCCCGTGGGTGAGGATGCGGTGGCGTACCTCGGTCTGGATGATGCGGTGATCGAGTATGAGATCACATCAAACCGCGTAGACTGTTTTTCTGTCCTCGGCATTGCCAGAGAGGCGGCAGCTACCTTCGGGAAAGAGTTTGTGCCGCCCGTCGTCACGGAAACCGGAAATGATGAGGATGTCAATGACTATATCAAGGTGACCGTGGAGGATTCGGATCTTTGTTCCCGTTACAC
>JAJQBM010000267.1 GCA_021203285.1 Clostridiales bacterium
CTCTGCAAGCGGGATGCCTTTCCTGTGCCGAGGGCTTACACAACCAAGCCGGTGACGGACGGGATCCATACGCAGATTTCACCGGAAGAGTTTATTCGCGAACGCGCATCGTTTATCGAGACGACCATGTACGCCGGGTATGCCTATGGGACGAAGACGGCGGATATCTCGGCTCTGATGGCACAAAACCGCTATATTGTCATGCCGATCGACTTAAGCGGGGCGATCGCGATGAAACGCCATTACCCCACGATTATCATTTTCTGCAAGTGCAGCCGGGAGCGCATGATCGGGAGCATTTTGGAGAAGGAAATGACCAACCGGGAGAAGACGCTGCGACTGATGTCTCTGGAGAACGAGCTGAAAAACGCGGCGCTGTGTGATTATGTGGTCAACACGGGGCGGGAGGACGCGGTACAGAGAATCCTCGAAATTTGCGGAGTCGAAACAATCTAGGCGGAGAAATGAGGAGCGCGATGAGAGAAGACAGAGAAAGCCGGGAGGAGAATGACCGGCTGCAGCGGCAGTTGGCGTTCATTCTGGAGATTGATAAGGAGAAGCGGATCGGGAGGCAGACCTATCTGTCCGACGGAGAACACAAGGAGAACGATGCGGAGCACGCGTGGCACATGGCGATCATGGCATTTCTTCTGGCAGAGTATGCCAATGAGCCGGTCGATGTTCTTCGAACAGTAATGATGCTGCTGATTCATGATATTGTCGAGATCGATGCCGGAGATACCTATGCTTACGATGAGGAAGGAAAAAAGACGCAGGCGGTGCGGGAACAGCGGGCGGCGGAGCGCATCTACGGCCTTCTCCCGGAGGATCAGGGGCAAAAGCTCTATGAGATCTGGCGGGAATTTGAGGAACAGAAAACGCCGGAGGCACGGTTCGCCCGAGCGCTGGATAACCTTCAGCCCATGATGCTTAACGCCGCGACTGACGGAAAGGCGTGGGTGGAGCACGGGGTGCGGATCGGACAGATTCTGAATCGAAACCGCAATACCCATCTCGGGTCGGAAAAGCTCTGGGATTATGCGAGAGAGGAGTGGCTTGCGCCGAATCTGGAGCGGGGCCGCATCCAAAAGGATGATGCTAAGAATCAATAAACCGGGAAAGACTGATGAGGTCTGCGCATATGATAAACTGAGGTCAGAATCAGTGAGATCAAATGAATGAACAGTGAAAAACTCGATAATCTTTTTAATCTTGCGCTGGACGCGACGGAGGAGGAGCGAGAAAAATCAGAGGAACTGCGTGTGGGATATGACGCTGCCGAAAAGACATGGCAGATGATTGTCAAGGCTTCCGGCAGTCTGGCGGATGCGCCGTCGGTCCGGAATGGAATCCGGATTCATCCGCTGCTGAACGGCTATGCGGTTTTAACCGTTCCGGAGGATCGCGTCGGGGAGGTTTCCGGGTGGCCTGAAATCGAATACATTGAAAAACCAAAGCGCCTGTTCTTCGCGGTCAGCGAGGGCAGGCGCGTTTCCTGTGTCAATGTTTTGCAGGCATCGGGAAGCCCGGCTTCTCTGTACGGCACGGGAATTCTCGTTGCCGTCATTGACTCCGGCATCGACTATGCTCACCCAGATTTCAGAAACGAGGACGGAATCACGAGAATTGTAAATCTCTGGGATCAGACGCTGGACCGCGTGTTTGACAGCGGAGAGATCAACGAGGCATTGTCGCACCCCACGCAGCAGGAGCGCTATGCGATTGTTCCCAGCCGGGATCTCAGCGGCCACGGTACGCATGTGGCGGGAATCTGTGCCGGAAACGGGAGGGCGTCGGAGGGACTATACCGCGGTATGGCGCCCCGTGCCTCTCTGTTGGTTGTCAAATTGGGAACGGCGGATCCGGATGGGTTTCCGCGGACGAGTGAGCTGATGCTCGCCGTGGACTATGTACTGCGGCGGGCGGGGGAGCTGCAGATGCCGGTGGCCGTCAACCTGAGCTTCGGCAATAATTATGGCTCCCACCGGGGGACATCTCTGGTGGAGACTTACCTGACGGAAGCCGCCTCCTACTGGAAATCGGTCCTTGTGGCGGGAACCGGAAACGAGGGCACCTCGCGCGCGCACGCGGTCGGCCGCCTTTCCGGTGCGGACATCGCCGTCATCGATTTTTCCGTCGGGGATTATGAGACGACACTGAATATACAGATATGGAAGTCCTATGAGGATCAGATTGAAATTTCGCTTCGCCGACCGGACGGAGAGTTGATCGGTCCGCTTTCTGCCGACCGGCAGATGCAGCGTTTTTCCATGGAAGAGATGGAACTGCTCGTCTATTACGGAGAACCGCGCCCCTACAGCACGGATCAGGAAATCTATTTTGATTTTATTCCGAAGGGATCAAGGCTTCCCTCCGGTGTGTGGGAGATTCTTCTGCGTCCCGTAAAGATTGACACCGGGCAATATGATCTCTGGCTTCCCGGCTCATCCGTTCTGTCGGCGGGAACCGGTTTTTTGTATCCGGCGCCATACAACACCATCACCATCCCGGCTACCGCGCAGAAGGTGATCTCCGTGGGAGCCTACGATGCCGCGTTTGACAGCTATGCGTCCTTTTCCGGCCGCGGCGGGGAGGAGCGAATCTATCCGGAGAAGCCGGATCTGGCAGCACCGGGCGTCGATATCATTTCCTGTGCGCCCGGAGGAGGATATACGGCGAAGACCGGCACCTCCATGGCGGCGCCCTTTGTCACCGGAGCGGCGGCGCTGCTGATGGAGTGGGGGATTCGGCTGGGGAATGATCCGTATCTTTACGGAGAAAAAATAAAGGCATACCTCCGCCGCGGGGCGAGGGCAATGCCGGGTTTTGCCTCGTATCCGAATGAGCTGGTCGGGTACGGCGCGCTGTGTGTCCGGGACAGTTATGACTCCTGACGATTCAAAAGGTAGTCAAGGTAGGACTGGACGACCGGCAGCATATCCTTCGGCATCCGGTTTAAAAGCTGGATGGTTGCCAGCGAATCATTGTCATCGTTGTCTGTGTCGTAGAACAGCTCCCAACTGTTGATGTTGAAAAATTCACTGATTGCGTCAATCTTGTCAAAGGAGGGAGAGGCACCCTCCGCCAGAATCTTCCGGATGTAGCTGTCGGAAGCGCCGATGCTGGTGCTGAGATTGCGCATGGAAGTGTGCGGATCCTGCTGAATGAGGTTGGCAAGGTTTTTGCGAAAAATGTCCATGGAATTTACAGAACTCATCGAAATTCCTCCCTTTTTTTGCTGAGTATTATAGGGAAGCGGGAATTGAGCTATGGGAATAGCGGTATTCATGTATTTTTTGTACTGATATAAGAATTATACAATCCGAAAAGAATCTTGAATTATCACAACGGATTGGATAAAATAAAAACGTCGAATAATATAGACGCGTTTATCCTTGCAGACAGATTAAGGTGGAGAAGATTGAAAACAAAGAGTAGAGGATATCCATTAACTTAGCGGCATAACAACTAAGCCATCAAAAAGTGGCTTCAAAAACTGAATATAGGGATGACGGTACTACAGGTTATCCAACAGATGGTTTGATCTTATAACCCTGAAGCTGAACCATCTTAATTGCCTGCTCAACGGTAATCTCACGTGAGTCCGGAACTGCGTTAGCGTTTCTGTAAAGATCCGCATTATAGTTTACCTTTTCTTTCAGCATATGGTACAATGCGGTAAGAAGCATCCTTGCTATGGCAATGATTGCTTTCTTGTGGCCGCGACGTTTCTTGAGCCGAAGGTAGCGGTTACGGATTTCCGGGTGTGATTTACTTTTCACAGCAGCGTTGGCACACTGTACAAGGAGTGGCTTGATATAGCACCCGGCCTTTGAGACACGGACAGATTTTTTCTTCCCTGCACTTTCATTGTTGGCTGGCGTCAAACCAGCCCATGAACATAAGTGTTTCGCTGAAAGAAAAGCCTCCATGTTCACTCCGATTTCGGAGATGATGCCAATGGCGGTAAAGGGATCTTTGATCCCGGGGGCGGTTAGGATGATGGCAATTTCCTGCTGATAGGGAGCAGCGAGCGCAAGAATGAGTTGTTCTAACTCTTCTTTCCGGTCTTGGAGGTTATCCATATGTTCCTTGATGATCTTTAGTTTGGCAGCCTGTTCCGGAGTAAATTCTCCGTCAACGGCGAGCTCTAGGTCGGATATTTTATCTTTCATGGAGCCGTGGACTAAGGAAGCAACATCAATGGGCTCATCTGAATTTTCCAGGATCTTTTCTATAATGCGCTGGGAACTTTTACCAAACACATCTGATACAACGGATCCAATCTGGAGATTGGAGACCGTGAGACAGTTCTGGTAACGGTTCTTTTCGCTGGAATTAAAGCAGGTCAGCTTAAAACGGTAGCGCATCAGGTCGCGGAGCTGGCGGATGTCAGCAGGGGGCATAAAGCTTCCGGCGACAAGATCATGCTTGAAAAGGTCCGCAATCCATTTCGCATCTTTCTTGTCAGTTTTTTTACCACGGATAGCTTTCACGTATTTGGGATGGGCAAGGACAATGTTGCATTCCTTTTCCAAGACGTTGTAGACGGGAATCCAGTATTTCCCCGTAGATTCCATACAAACATCCTTACAGTTATGATTGAGAAGCCACTTCAGCAAAGCTCTCAGACCGCTCGTGTAGGTCGAAAAGCGATGGCTCTCATAGGTGGTGACGCCTTTGCTGTTGGTAGAGGCGATACAGGCCACTACAAAAGTCTTGTGGACATCAATTCCACAACAGATTTTGTACACGATTTTTAAAGCCATAGGGAACTCCTTTCCGGGCAATAGTCCATAGAATACAGGGAGAAGCGGCATTGACTGGACATCCAGGCCATAAACGAGAACTGTTTATCAGAGATAAGATTTCGTGATCGTAGTCACACTTATTTGTGCCCGAGAGGATGTCCTACACATATAAAAATACGGTCAGTCAGCAAGCTGACCGGCCCACTCACCTCCCCGTGATTTGTAGTGTACCGGATTCCCTGTGCAACAAGTATAACAAAAAACTCAAGGCAGCCAACACATTTTCATAACGTTTTGTGCCTTGAGCGTCAAAAACGCGAAAGGAATGGATATAAA
>JAJQBM010000204.1:0-222 GCA_021203285.1 Clostridiales bacterium
GTGTGCTTCTGGTGGGTCCTCCCGGAACCGGCAAGACGCTGATCGCCAAGGCTGTGGCGGGGGAGGCCGGCGTGCCGTTTTTCTCTATCTCCGGCTCGGATTTTGTGGAGATGTTTGTCGGCGTGGGGGGATACCCCCCCCGCCGGAAGTTTTACAACCCGAAAAAAAAAAACCCCAGAATGCTATTAAATTGTTGTAAATAAGCCCCGTGACGCCCCCGCG
>JAJQBM010000204.1:232-5063 GCA_021203285.1 Clostridiales bacterium
CTTCCCGTGCCCGGGATATGTTTGCCGACGCGAAAAAACATGCGCCCTGTATCGTTTTTATCGATGAGATTGACGCCGTGGGACGCCGCCGCGGTACCGGTATGGGCGGCGGACATGATGAGCGCGAGCAGACGCTGAACCAGTTGTTGGTGGAGATGGACGGTTTCGGCGTCAATGAGGGGATTATTGTCGTCGCTGCGACCAACCGTGTGGATATTCTGGATCCGGCACTTCTGCGTCCGGGCCGCTTTGACCGGAAGGTTTATGTCGGAAAGCCGGATGTAGCGGGACGGGAACAGATTTTAAACGTCCATGCCCAGAACAAACCGCTGGGGGATGATGTGGATTTAAAACAGATCGCACAGACGACAGCGGGCTTTACCGGAGCGGATCTGGAGAATTTGCTGAATGAGTCGGCGATCATTGCGGCCAAGGATCAGCGCGCGTTTGTCTGCCAGGAGGATATCCGGAAGGCATTCATTAAGGTAGGAATCGGCGCGGAGAAGAAAAGCCGCGTGATCACGGAGAAGGAGAAGCGCATCACGGCATTCCATGAGTCCGGCCATGCGATTCTTTTTCATGTGCTGCCGGATGTGGGGCCTGTCTATACGGTCTCCATTATTCCGACGGGAGTCGGCGCGGTGGGGTACACTATGCCGCTGCCGGAGCGGGATGAGATGTTCCAGACAAAGGGGCAGATGCTTCAGGAGATCATGGTGGACATGGGCGGCCGCATCGCGGAGGAGCTCGTTTTTGACGATGTGACCACCGGCGCATCGCAGGATATCAAGCAGGCGACAGCGGTGGCGAAGGCGATGGTGACCAAATACGGTATGTCCGAAGCCATCGGACCGATCAACTATGACAACGATGACGATGAGGTCTTTATCGGCCGTGATCTGGCGCATACGAAGGGCTACAGTGACGAGGTCGCGAAGCAGATTGACGCGGAGATCCGGCGGATCGTGGAGGAGTGTTACCAGAAGGCGAAGGAGATCATCGTCGCACACAAGGATATTCTCTACCGCAGCGCGGAGCTTTTGCTTGAAAAGGAAAAGATCGGGCGCGCGGAGTTTGAGAGTCTGTTTTCCGACAGCGAAAAGCAGCCGGTTGTGACAGAATAGAGTGGAAGGAAGACATGAAGTACAATTCAGAACAGCAGCTTTACAGCATTGAGAACTATATTCTCCAGATGCGGCCCATCCTGCACAAGAATTCCCTGTTCAGCGACGGGACCGCGGATTATCGGATCCCGCCGGAGCCGAAGGCGAACGAGAAGGTGCGGATCCGCTTCCGGACCGATGTGAACAATGTTGATCTGGTGATCCTCCACCACGGCGAGGAGGATTTTGAGATGCGCGTGGCGGAGAGCGACGGTCAGTTTGATTTTTATGAAGCGGAAATTCAACTGGGCGAGGAGGCATTTCACTATTATTTTGAGGTAGTCAGCGGCGTTTTGCGCTGCTACTATGACCGGGTAGGCGTTGCCTGGAAACACCGGAAACAGTATGAGTTTTGCATCGTTCCTGGTTTTTCCACGCCGGACTGGGCCAAGGGCGCGGTCATGTACCAGATTTTTACCGATCGTTTTTACAACGGAGATCCCTCCAATGATGTGAAAAGCGGCGAGTATTATTATATCAACCGGCCGGTAAAGGAGGTTGATTTCTGGGAGACCTACCCGGAGGATTTTGACGTTGCGAATTTTTACGGCGGAGATCTGGAGGGAGTTTACCAGAAGCTGGATTATCTGCAGGAGCTCGGCGTGGAAGTGATCTATTTTAACCCGCTTTTCGTGTCTGCCTCCAGCCACAAGTATGACATTCAGGATTATGATTACATCGATCCGCATTTCGGAGTCATTCTGGAGGACGGCGGCGATCCGCTGCCGGAGGGGTGTACCGACAATACCCGGGCGGAGATTTATAAGAAACGTGTGACCAGCCGGAAGAATCTGGAGGCGAGCAACGAGCTGTTTATCCGCCTCGTGAAGGAGGCGCACCGCAGAGGCATGCGCGTGATACTGGACGGTGTGTTCAATCACTGTGGTTCCTTCAACAAGTGGATGGACCGGGAGAAAATCTACCGGGACAGCGAGGATTTTGAACCGGGGGCCTATGAGACGGCGAACAGCCGGTATCACAACTATTTTCGCTTCCAGAATGAGAGCGCCTTCCCGGATAACGGCACCTACGAGGGATGGTGGGGGCTGGATACGCTGCCGAAGCTGAATTATGAGGGATCGCCCGAGCTGGAGGAGTATATTCTGCACATCGCGAAAAAATGGGTCTCCGAGCCGTTCTGCGCGGACGGCTGGCGGCTGGATGTCGCGGCGGATCTGGGGCACAGCGAGGAGTACAACCACCGTTTCTGGAAGAAATTCCGCGACGCGGTGAAGGAGGCGAATCCCCAGGCACTGGTGCTTGCGGAGCACTACGGTGATCCGGAGAAATGGCTTCACGGGGACCAGTGGGATACGGTCATGAACTATGACGCGTTCATGGAGCCGGTGAGCTGGTTTCTGACCGGCATGGAAAAGCACAGCAATGAATATAAAGAATACATGATGGGGAATTTTGACAATTATCTCAATTCCATGACTCACTATATGGCGAGTTTCGTGACACCGTCTCTGCAGTGCGCCATGAACCAACTGTCGAACCATGATCACTCCCGTTTCCTGACCCGAACCAACCACAAGGTCGGCCGGGCGGAGAAGCTCGGATGCGAGGCGGCGTCGGAGGGCGTCAACAAGGCCGTTCTGAAGGAGGCGGTTGTCATCCAGATGACATGGCCGGGCGCACCGACAATTTATTACGGAGACGAGGCGGGGCTGTGCGGATTCACAGACCCGGATAACCGGCGCACCTACCCTTGGGGGAGGGAGGACAGGGAGCTGATCCGTTTCCACCGGGATATGATCCGCATACATCGGGAGAACGAGACGTTGCGGATCGGTTCGGTCAAGTTCCTAAACGGGACGAAAAATATGCTCTGTTACGGGCGGTTCAATCGGGAGCAGCAGTTTGTGATTGTGATCAACAATGACAGTTTTCCGAACACGATCGACCTGCTGGTGGACATCGCCAATGTGCCGAAGGAGTGCACCATGCAGCAGGTGATGTATACCACGGAGGAGGGATACTCGACGGTTCCGGTGGAGTACAATGTCGTAAGCGGACATATTAAGATCACGCTGCCGAAGTTTTCGGCAGTGGTATTGAAACACTGAAGGATGGAGGGGGAAGCATGCAAAAGACAACACTTGTGATTATGGCGGCCGGCCTTGGTATCCGTTTTGGGGAGGGCATCAAGCAGCTAACGCCGGTGGGCCCGAACGGGGAGATCATTATCGACTACTCCATTCACGATGCATTGGAGGCCGGTTTTGACAAGGCCGTGTTTATTATCCGCCGTGATCTGGAAAACGATTTTAAGGAAGTGATCGGAAAACGGATCGAAGCGCTGTGCGAGGTGGATTACGTATTTCAGGAGCTTGACGCGCTTCCGGACGGGTTTTCGGCTCCTTCGGGACGCACAAAACCGTGGGGCACCGGACAGGCTGTTCTGCTCTGCAGGAATGTCGTGAAGGGACCGTTTGCCGTGATCAATGCCGACGACTATTACGGAAAAGAGGCTTTTGTGAAAATGCACGCGTACCTTGCGGAGCATGGGGACAGCCGGTATCACTATTGCATGGCCGGATTTATCCTGAGAAACACGCTGAGCGAGAACGGGGGCGTCACGCGCGGCGTGTGTCAGATCAATGTGGACAACCTTCTCACGGGGATTGTTGAGACGAAGCACATCCTGAAGTGCCCGGAGGGAGCCGTGGTGGAGACCACCGGGGAGCAGATCAATCCGGAGGCGCATGTTTCCATGAATATGTGGGGATTGACACCGGAGTTTTTTGATATTTTGGAGGACGGATTTTGCGCATTCCTTGCCGGGGCAAAGCCGGGAGACCTCACGGCAGAGTACCTCCTTCCGACGATCATCGGCGGGTTATTGAAGGCGGGGAAGGTTCAGGTGAAGGTTCTGGAGACACGGGACAAGTGGTTTGGTGTCACTTATGCGGAGGACAGAGCGGGCGTCACGGCTGCGTTTGCAAAGCTGATCGAGGACGGCGTGTATTCCTCACCGCTGAACGGATCGTTTTGTTAAGAAATTTTTTAGTTGTTATTTTTTCCCTGTTGTAGTAGGATGAAAAATGGTTTTTGAATATTGATGATAAAATAACAATGGTATGTGATGGAGTAGATTATGGTTGGACATAAGAAAAGTGCAAGAAAACGGAGAAAAAGAAAACTGATTCTCTTTATTATAGAGATCGTTTTGCTGGTGTTGGTTTTGGGCGTGCTTTATTTCTATAACAAGCTGGACGAGATCGATACATCCTATACGCTGGATGAGTCGAAGATTGAGGTCAACGATGTGACCGGGGAAACGGCAGACCTTTTTGAAGGCAATACGACGATCGCCCTCTTCGGTCTGGATAACCGGACACAGGGGGTCTATTCTACCGGAAACAGTGACGTGATCATCGTTTTGAATATTGACAATGACACAAATGAGATAACCATGGTCTCCGTTTACCGCGATACCTATTTGAATGTGGCGGCGGTGGATGAGGAGAACAAGATCCGCAAGTGCAATTCCGCATATGCCTATGGCGGCGTGGAGCAGGCGATCACCATGCTGAACCGCAATCTCGATTTGGATGTTGATAATTATATCTGTGTGGATTTTGAGGCTGTGGCGGAGGCGATTGAGATTCTCGGCGGTGTGGAGATTGAGATTGAGTCCTCGGAAGAGTTGGACTATCTCAATA
>JAJQBM010000174.1:0-3577 GCA_021203285.1 Clostridiales bacterium
AAGTTAATGGATATCCTCTACTCTTTGTTTTCAATCTTGTTACCTCCATATTTTCTTCTCAACAGATTTTTTCTGCCATGCTGACATTCTATCAAATTATCCGAAGAATGTCATTAGATATTTTCACAAAATTACCATCCCATCCTTGGCATTTATGTCATCGTCCCAAAAAATCATGGCATTTTTTATATATTCCGACGATATTTGACCTCATTTTTTGTGCTTTTGACGAATTTTATTGTTTTCCGGTGCTGCCGAACCCGCCCCGGCTCGCATTATTCAGGGATTCCACCTCATCAAAAACGATCGTCGGCTGGTTCTCCACGATGCGGAACTGGCAGATACGGTCGTTCTCCCGGATCACGGTGTCCCGGGTCGCGTAGACCGGCATGCGCCACATATCCTCATCCCCGCAGTAGGAGCAGTCGATGATTCCGCAGCTATTGGTCTGCAGGATTCCGTAATTTTTGAAGGTGGAGCTGCGCGGTACCAGATGGGCCTCGTACCCCTTCGGCAATTCCATGGCGACGCCCAACGGAATCAGGCGGAATTCTCCGGCTTTTAATTCTACCGTCTCGCTGGCGCGCAGGTCGATCCAGTCGGATTTTCCGTCGATGTATTCCAAACGTTTGATTTTGTCTGAGAAGTAGCGGATGCGGATTGTTTGCATGGGATCCTCCTTTTTCTTTCATTGACGGATGCGGCAGGTGTCGGTGATATATTTTCGGGAAACCGGGGCAACGCTTCGACGAACTAATCGCTAACGGATACTAAGACGCTCAGGAAAGCCTTCGCGCCTAAGTAATCCGTAAGCGCTGGATTTCGTCTCAGCTAAAAGCGCCCCTACAAAAGTTTCCGGAAAGTATATCACCGACACACGACATATCCTGAACAAACTTCTATAAAACAGATATACTTTAGTTACATTTTTAATCAGGATAATAGATCAACTCATAGGTATCCAGATATCCGTAATCTTCTTCATCGGGATAGATCGTGCGGTCGAGGGTGATTGTCACATATCCTTCCTCCCCGCCGGACTCTGTCACCTCATCGGGTATGAAGATTAGACAATCCAGATATCCGTAATCGGAGGCCTCGATGGTCTCCCAGTAGGTATGGAAGTTTTTCAGGGAGGAGTCTGTCCAGCCGGTCTGATCCTGTTCGGAGAAGACGAGGTGATCCTCTGTGATGGATGTCGCGTCAAAGTCTTCGTCCGAGTCATTCTGCAGGCATATTGTGACCAGGAAGAACGCGCCGTCTGCGTACATGTCATCTGAAATGAGAATGTCTTCTAAATCTTCATCTGAGATGTCTATGTAGTAGTCGTCTTCCCAATCCACGCCCTTCAGCGGCGTATCGATCCGGTCCATATAGGCAAAGTCAATCCAGATGTCTCCTTCTGCCGCGGCACTCGACGCTGCATCCTCCTCTTCCGGAATCTCCACCGCAACAGGTTCGTCCTCTTCATACTCTTCCCATACAAAATCTGTATCGTCCGCAATCTCCGTCATATCGATGCCGAGCTCATCCAGGACATTTTCAGCAAATCCCGCAGTGGAAACGCCGGTGAAGTTAAACGCCAGAACAATGACAATGACGATGATAATTCCGAGAAATGCGCCGATCAGGCGGTGTTTTGCCGGTTTCTTATCCGTTTCCCAGAAGTCGCGATCCTTCCGACGCTTTCCGTCCGTGTCATGGTGGTAGGTGTCATAGTTTTTCTCATGTACCCGCACATGACTCTGTTCGGAATGAGCCGGATCCTCATCGTATCGCTCGTGGAGCTCACTCTCCAGCACTGCGCTGTCCTGACGGTTGTATCTGCCGCAGGACGGACAGATCCCGTTGTATCTGTCATAGTCATAGCGCTTCCCGCATTTTGCACATTTTATCATAACACTCCCCCTCTCACTGATATGACTGCCTGTGTCAGACGCTTCGGATACATCATACAAAACCTGCAGGATCGTTCGATTACCATGACAGGTCTCCGCTCTCCTGCTTGCGCTCCCGAAGCATCAGTTCTTCCACGGCATCCCTCGCCGGCTGCCCCTCAAACAGCACCCGGTTGACCTGCTTTACAATCGGCATGTCAACGCCGTATTTTTCCGCCAGAGCGATGGCGGCTTTTGCGGAATAAACACCCTCCACCACCATCTTCACCTCCGCCATGGCTTCCTGCATCGTATATCCCTGTCCGATCAGCATGCCGGCCTTCCGGTTCCGGCTGTGCCGGCTGGCACAGGTCACAATCAGGTCCCCGATTCCGGAGAGTCCGCTTAAGGTCTCCGGCCTCGCGCCCATGGCGAGAGCCAGACGGCTGATTTCCGCGATGCCGCGGGTGATCAGCGCCGCTTTTGTGTTATCCCCGAAGCCCAGACCGTCCGCCATTCCGGCTGCCAGGGCAATCACATTTTTCAGGGAAGCCCCCAGCTCTATGCCCAGCATATCCGGGCTGGTATAGACGCGAAACACCTCATTCATGAAAAAGGACTGTACCCGCTCTGCAACCGCTTTGGATTTCGCGCCTGCGACTACGGTGGTGGGAAGACCTCTTCCCACTTCCTCCGCGTGGCTCGGCCCGGACAGGACCGCCACCTGCGCCTGCAAAATCTCCTGCTCCACAATATCCGTCTGAATCATCAGGGTGTTTTCCTCTATGCCCTTGGAAACCACCACAATTAGCTGTCCTTTCCCGACAAACGCAGCCATCTGACGGGCAGTGCTCCGGATATAGGGCGACGGAACTGCCAGAACGACCAGCGCCTTATCACGCACGGTTTTCTCCATATCCGTGGTAAAATCCACCGTCTCCGGAATCCGGACCCCCGGAAGCTTATCTGTGTGCTCCCGCTGTGCAGTGAGCATTTTCACCTCATCCTCCAGAATCGACCAGACCGTCACCTCATGTCCGTTATGTGCCAGAAGGACCGACAGGGCTGTTCCAAAGCTGCCGGCACCAACAATTCCAACCTGAGCCATACTTATCCTTCCTTTCCTTCGTCCTTCTTTTTCGGGCGGAATTTGTTCTCGGTTCCGCTCGCCAGACGTTTGATATTCCCCCTGTGCTGAAAAAATGCCAGCCCGGTCAGAATACCGGTGACAACATACAGTTCAATCAGGAAATCCGCGCCAACTTTCAAAAATCCCAGTTGTCCGAATACAATGGTCTGGACAAAAAATCCGCTCAGAATTGCAAGGGAACCCAGCGACATGAATCCGGTGGGCACCACGGCAAGGAAAAACAAAACCGCGCAGATCGGAACCATCCGCCAGTCAGAGGCAAAGACGATACCGACGCTGCAGGCGATCCCCTTTCCGCCCTTAAGCTTTGCGTAAAACGGATAATTGTGCCCCAGAACCGCGCCGACTCCGGCATACAGCTCCAGCAGCTTCACGGCCTCCGGATACGTATTACGGTACAGCAGCCAGATGATCACCATGGCAAAAACCGCCTTGAAGCAGTCGCCGAAAAAGACGATCACGCCGGCCTTCCACCCCAGCCCACGAATGGCGGGCGACCTGCCGCGGAAGCCGCACCCCTCAAGACGAACCAGTGAGCTGACAACAAGTC
>JAJQBM010000174.1:3587-5053 GCA_021203285.1 Clostridiales bacterium
CGAAAAAGACGATCACGCCGGCCTTCCGCCCCAGAACACGGATGGAGTTCGTCATGCCGGTGTTGCCGCTCCCCTCTTTTCTCAGATCTGTGTTGTAAGCTTTTCCGACCAGTTTTCCGGTGGGAAATAAACCGAAAATATATCCCAGCACCAGTCCGATCACACGAGATACAATCATATCTATCGCTCCTTATCTGTCACTCGCTCTTCCTCTCACGGATGATAAACTTCAGCGCAGTCCCCCGAAAGCCGAAGGTCTCGCGAATCTGGTTCTCCAGATACCGTGTGTAAGAAAAATGCATCAATGATTTATCATTCACAAAAAGCACAAACGTCGGCGGCTTCACCGATGCCTGCGTCGCATAATAAATGCGCAGGCGCTTGCCCTTGTCGGAAGGCGGCTCGTGCATGGCCACCGCCTCCGCGATGATCTCGTTTAAGACGCCGGTGGCAATCCGCATGGAATTGTTCGCGATCACCATGTCGATCATCTCATAGATCTTCGAGAGCCGCTGCCCAGTCTCGGCAGAGATAAACAGAATCTCCGCATAGGACATAAAGCTTAAGACCTCTCGGATCCGATTCGTGTGCCGGTACATGGTCTTGTCATCCTTCTCCACGGCATCCCACTTATTTACGGCAATGATAATGCCCTTCCCGCGCTCGTGGGCGATGCCTGCGATCTTGGCATCCTGCTCTGTCACGCCCTCTGTCGCGTCGATAACCAGAATTACCGCATCCGCCCGCTCAATGGCCGTAACCGCACGGATGATGCTGTAGCGCTCAATCTCCTCTTTGATCTTGCTCTTGCGCCGCAGACCGGCCGTGTCAATAAAGACATATTCTTTTCCATAATATTTGATCGTCGTGTCGATCGCGTCACGGGTCGTCCCGGCGATATCGGAGACAATCAAGCGGTTCTCTCCGAGAAACTTATTGATAATCGAGGACTTGCCGACATTGGGCTTGCCCACGATCGCCACCTTCGGCCGCTCGTCCTCGCCCTCATCCTCCGCCGCTTCCGGGAAATAACTGACAACCTTCTCCAGCATATCCCCGAGTCCCAGCTTCCCCGCCGCAGAGATCGGCACCGGATCTCCCATGCCGAGATTATAAAACTCATAGACATCCGCCTCAAACTTCTGAAAGCTGTCCACCTTGTTGACCACCAGTACCACCGGCTTGTGGGAGCGGCGCAGCATATCCGCCACCTTCGCGTCCGCGTCCGACATTCCCTGACGAACATCCGTCATAAAAAGGATCACGTCCGCTGTCATCATGGCGATCTCCGCCTGCTCGCGCATCTGGGACAAAATAATATCTCTGGAATCCGGCTCAATTCCGCCGGTATCAATCAATGTAAAAGAGCGGTTCAGCCACTCCACATCCGCATAGATCCGGTCTCTGGTCACGCCCGGCGTGTCCTGAACGATGGAGATCCTCTCTCCCGCAAGCGCATTAAAAAG
>JAJQBM010000275.1 GCA_021203285.1 Clostridiales bacterium
GTCAGAGTCCGCGGTTCATCCGCTGTCTCCGGCTCTTCTTCCCCGGCAACGGCTTCATCCATGAGATCCTCCAGCAGAGCAATCTCCGGAAGAACATCCTCACTGCTATCGTCCTCCTTTGCGTCATCCGCGCCTTCCTCCTGGCCCTCGACAGAAAGCTCCGAATCCTGCGTCGCTGTCTCTTCCGGCTGCTCCGCGAGGCCCTCGGCCGCCATCATGCTGCTGATCTCGGCCGCCAGCAGATCCGTCTCATCGGCGATTGCCTCCGTCTCCTCTGACGCATCCTCATTCACAGCGGAATCCGCTTCCGTCGCACTGCCCTCTGCCGCCGGGGCATCTTCTGCCGGTGTCTCCGCATCACTGCCGGCCTCCTTTTCAGGCTCCGCCTGTGCGGTTTCCTCCGGAACCAGCGTGGCGCCCACGGTATCCGGCTCCTCCGGGAGATCCTCACCCGACATTGCCGAGAGAACCTGGAACAGCGCTTTCAGCCGATCCATAATCTCATTGGCCTCTGCCAGCGCCTGCTCCTTTTCCATATCCAGCTTTTTCTGCTCCGCTGCCGCGATCGCCGTCTCGGCGGCGTGCTTGGTCTTTTCCCACTCGGCCAGAACCTCTTCAATACTCATCTGACCCGCAATCTGCTGTTCCTTCGCTTCCTCCTCCGGAATCTGCAGACTGATCTGACCGTCGCCTTCCTCCTTCAGAAGCTCCTGAAAATCCGCTTTCAGCGTCTCATCCACCGTCTCGCTGATCTTCTCCCGGTCCATGACGGGCGCAGCCTCCTCCTCGGACTCGCCGCTCAGATAGGGGATATCATTGACAATTTTTTTGATATTGTCCATGCTGTCCCGAACCGTCTCCTTCTCGGTGGCATCCATGATCTGCTGCATGCTCTTCGCCAGCTCCTCCTGAAGGTTCACGGTATTAAACTTGCTGGCGGTAACCGTCAGCTCCGGAAGCCCGCTGTCCTCCGAAATCTTTGCCTCCACCTTCTTCGGAATGTTGATCTCGACCATTCCTTTGCGGGAACGGAAGCTCTGGTATTTCTCCTCCTGCGCGGGCGTCAGCGGCTGGAAGTTCCGCTTCAGATCCAGCGCTTTCTCCACATATTCACCCTCGCCGAACCACAGAACCAGCTCGTCACAGGTCTCTACGCACTTCTCGCGCATATCTGCCTGGCTGTAAAGAGCCGCCAGCTCATAGGCCCAAATCTCTGTATATTCTTTTTCCTTCAGCTCCTCCAGAATGGCAATCCGGTCGCTTAGGGGATCGTTTTTCAGGCAACTGATCTCATAGGCGATCACATAACGCTGATTGTCCCTCGGCGAGATCTCCAGAAACTCCTGATAATAGGTCTCCGCCTCCTGCACGTTTTTCGATTTGACCGCAACCTCCGCCAACCGGCTGACGATACTCCTCCCGACTGATGAATGGTCGTAAGCCTGAAGCAGCACCTTCTTGCACTCTTCGTAGCGCTCCAGACGCTCATACACATCCGCCACCATCAGAAGGGTTTTGGAATTGCACACCTTCCTCCAGTTGATCGACCCGGCGATCTCTGCCGCAGTCTCATAATCCTGCGCCTCCACAAGGGCTTTCAACTGGTCTAATTTCAGCTTATACTCGTACTTGTCCACTATCTCACCTCATACGTATGATATATTATTACAGACCTTTGTCTTGTTTGCCTTTTCTTTTTCTGAGCTTTATCGGCTGTACAATCACTTTTTTCTCATCCTCTGTATGCTCCACGATTTTTTTCTCTTCGAGGCCAACATGATCCAGCCTGACGTACTTTCGCGTATCCTGCGGCAGCCCCCGCTTGTTCAGGAAATGCTCGGTCAGACGCTTGACGATATAATAGATCATCGCGAAGATCGGCACGCCGAAGACCATGCCGGGGAAACCAAACCGGCCGCCGAACAACAGAATCGAGAAAATAATCCAGAACGGGGAAATTCCTGTCGTGTTGCCCAGAATCTTCGGCCCGATAATATTGCCGTCCACCTGCTGCAGGACAAGGATCAGAATCAGGAAATACACCGCCTGAATCGGATTGACCAGAAAGATCAGGATCGCACTCGGAATCGCCCCGATAAACGGTCCGAAAAACGGGATGATATTGGTCACACCGATAATCACGCTGATCAGCGCCGTGTAGGGCAGCTTCATGATGTACATGCAGACAAAGCAGATGCATCCGATGATCAGGGAATCTATGATCTTTCCGATCAGAAATCCCCCGAAAACCTCATTCGCCTTGTGTACGACCTCCATGACGACATTACCCCACCGGGGCTTGAAAACCGCATAGATAATCTTCTTCGCCTGACCGACAAACTGTTCCTTTTTCATCAGGACATACATGGCCACGATAATGCCAACGATGAAGTTAAACACCATCTTAACCGCGCTGTACACCCCCGTCGTCAGGGTAGCGATCATATCCCCGCCGCTGTTCAGCACCGCCGTCTCCAGCCACTCCTCCAGCCACTCAAAGACCTGATCTGCGAAGTTTTTCACCTGCTCCGCAAGATGGCTGTTCCGGATCAGCTGGTCGATCCAGTTCTGAAGGGTCTCCAGCTTGTCACTCATGGTAAGAACCAGATCCTGTATACTCATAAGAAGCTGCGGGATCAGTATGACAAGCAGCACCGCGATAATCGCCAGAAAAACAACCATCGCGCAGGCAACGGACAGCCCCCGGATGATCCGGTTCTGTTTCGCGGTCCGCTCCGCCTTTGTAAACAGGCGCTTCCGAAACAGGCGCTCGAAACACCTCATGACCGGATTCAGCAGATAGGCCAGAATCACGCCGATCACAATGCCGCTCAGGCTGCGCAAAATCTCGCCCACGCCGGTGGAAAAGCCCTCAAACCGGAACAGGAAAAAGAATATCAGCAGCGAAACCGCGATCACCAGTATCGCGGTCAGCCCGACAGCCAGATACGGCCGGATATCCCACGGGGCATGTTTCGGCTTTTGCTCTTCCTGCGGCTCTGTCGTCCGCTTGTCGTTCTCTGAATCCATTCTGTACTCCTATTGGCTTCGTCAGTCACTGATAGGGATAGTATACCACACTTCTGCCTGCTGTAACAGACCTCTTCTCACACTTTATCTGCGATTATAATTGATCAGGCATCCCTTCAGGATGATCTCCCTCTCGTCATCTGTGAGGTCGCCCATTCTCAGGGTAAACGGCTTCAGGCCGCCGTCCTTCACGACATAAGCCGGAATCTCGGTTGCTTGTTCCTCTATTGCCTTCCGAATCTCCGGCACAAAGAGGTAATCCCCGTTCGCAAACGGCAGATCCCCCTCGTCGATCAAAAATGGAAGCATTCCCCAGTTGATCAGGTTCGAGCGGTACCGCTTGGTCGCGTACTCATTTGCGATATTCGCCCATCCGCCCAGCACCTTCTGGCAGGAGGCCGCCTGTTCACGCGCGGAACCGTCGCCCGGCTTCACCGCAAAGATCGTGCTGCCGATGCCGAAATTATCGCGCCGGATATCCGGATATTTCGTATGAATCGCCTCCGTAACAGGCACAATCTCCGGCAGGGCATCGGACGGCTTCTCACCCGCAATCCTGGCCTTCTCCGCCCGCTGCACTTCCTTCGCGCGCCCGACATACTCCGGATCCTTACGGGAAAGCGTAAACTCTGCCAGCCCCAGCGGGTTGGAGCGGTACGAGGAGGTCTCGCCGGACGGAATCAGCTCGTCGGTGGTCGTCACCGGGTCGTGAATCTCGGAGACCACCTTCAGAACCAGATTGTCGGTCAGCGCACTCATCGCCGGCCAATCCTTGATATTCGGGCCGAACTTGATCTCGACAGACGGGTCTGCGACGCCCTTGCTGTCAAACACGCGGTTCTCATATATTTTCTTATCAAAGAAGTATTTCTGTCCCTTGTACTCCACATCCAGCTCGGTCGCGGCTGTCAGATAGCCTTTGTTTGCCGCCGTCGCAGCGATGGACCGGGCGTCCATCAGGGCAACCGATGCGATCTGCCCGCTCTGAAGCTTCGAGCCCTCGCGGTTCGGGAAGTTCCGGGTAGAGTGACGGATGGAGAAACCGTTGTTGCCCGGCGTATCCCCCGCGCCGAAGCACGGACCGCAGAACGCCGTCTTCATGATCGCGCCGGTCTCCATGATCTTTGCCGCCGCACCGTTTCTGACCAGCTCCATCCAGATCGGCATGGACGCCGGATAAACGCTCAGCGTAAACTCGTCCGGTCCGATGCTCTTGCCCTCCAGAATATCCGCCGCCGCACAGATATTTTCAAATCCGCCGCCGGCACAGCCCGCGATAATTCCCTGATCCACATAGAGACGTCCGTTTCGCACCTTGTCTCTCAGTGTGTACTCCACCGCGCCGTCCAAACTGACCATCGCGCGCTTCTCCACATCGGCAAGGATATCGGTCAGGTTCGCCTGCACCTCCTCGATGGTGTAAGTGTTGCTCGGATGGAACGGCATGGCGATCATCGGACGAATCTCGCCGAGATCGATCTCTATGCAGCCGTCATAGTAGGCCGTCGCCTCCGGAGCCATCTCCCGATAGTCCTCCGTCCTTCCGTGTATCTCATAAAATTCCCGGATTTTCTCATTTGTCGTCCAGATGGAGGAGAGGCAGGTCGTCTCCGTGGTCATCACATCCACGCCAATCCGGAAATCCGCGCTCAGGGAGGCCACGCCCGGACCCACAAACTCCATAACTTTATTGTTCACATATCCGTTCTTAAATACCGCGCCGATGATCGCCAGCGCGACATCCTGCGGGCCGACGCCCTTCACCGGCTCGCCCTTCATATAAACGGCTACCACTCCCGGCATCTTGATATCATAAGTCTGGTTCAGAAGCTGTTTTACCAGCTCCGGTCCGCCCTCGCCCATCGCCATCGTCCCCAGAGCGCCGTAGCGGGTATGGGAATCCGACCCGAGAATCATCCTGCCGCCGCCGGCCAGCATCTCGCGGGCATACTGGTGAATCACTGCC
>JAJQBM010000238.1 GCA_021203285.1 Clostridiales bacterium
ACTCTGATCCGTATTTATAAGGAAGGCGGCATTTGCGCTACGGTCTCCGGAACAATCTCCTCCCTGAACAGCAGCTCCGGAACTTCCTCCTCGTCAGGCACTGCGTCCTCGACCGATTCATCCGCCATGACGAGCGCGTCCTCGGATACAACGGGCAGCACATCCGGTTCCACGACAATCGCCGAGATTTCTCTGGATGAAAATATGTTGATCGAAATCAGCGTGGATGAGTCCGATATCCTCTCTCTCTCTGAGGGGCAGGAGGCAACCATCTCCATCGATTCCATCGGCGAGGATACCTACACGGGAACCGTGACGGAAATCAGCACCACGGCCACCAGCAGATCCGGCGTGACGACTTACTCGGCGACCGTCACGATCGCCAAGACAGAGGATATGCTCTCCGGCATGTCCGCTTCAGTCTCGATTACAATCGAAGGCGTGGAAAACGCGCTGCTGATTCCGGTGGATGCTCTCCACCAGACCAGCTCCTCGTCCTATGTCTACACTGAGTACGATGAGAGCACCGGTGAGTACAGCGGAATGGTCGAGGTGACCACCGGCCTGTCCAACAGCTCCTATGTGGAGATCACGGACGGACTCTCCGAGGGAGACATCGTGTATTATGCGGAATCCTCGGACGACAGTTCCGATTACAGCATGGAGTTCAACATGGACATGGGCGACATGGATATGAGTAATATGGGCACGGGAAATACATCCGGCGGCGGTGATTTCGGCGGCGGTGGCGGCAGTATGCCCGGCGGGAATTAAATAAGGAAGGGATTATCAATGATCGATCTGAAGAATATTTCAAAAATGTATCTGGTCGGAGATGAGGAGGTCCGCGCGCTCGACCATGCCGGGATGCATATTTATCCGGGTGAATTTGTATCCGTCATCGGTCCCTCCGGCAGCGGGAAGTCCACCCTGATGAATATCATCGGCTGTATGGACACGGCGGACGCGGGCACATACCTGTTGGACAATATTCCCATCGAGGACTACACGGAAAATGAGCTGGCTCATATCCGCAACGAGAAGATCGGCTTTGTCTTCCAGAGCTTTAATCTGGTTCCGAAGCTGACGGCAGAGGAGAATGTGGAGCTTCCCCTGATCTATCAGGGGGTGAAGCGCAGCGAGCGGACGGAACGGGTTCGGGAAGCCATCTCCCGTGTCGGCCTGGAAAAGCGGGCAAAGCATCTGCCTACGGAGCTCTCCGGCGGCCAGCAGCAGCGTGTGGCCATCGCCCGCGCCATTGTGACAAGATCGTCTCTGATTCTGGCGGATGAACCGACCGGCAATCTGGATTCAAAGACAAGCGAGGAAATCATGGGGATTTTTCACGAACTGTATAAGCAGGGAAATACGATCGTCCTGATCACACACGATGACGATGTGGCAAAACAGGCCTCCCGAAGCATTCACATTCTGGACGGCAGAGTATCGGAGGTGACATTATGACGCAATCTCTGAAAATGGCGTTAAAATCGCTCTCCGGAAATAAACTGCGGGCGCTCTTAACCATGCTGGGCATTATCATCGGCGTCATGGCGCTGGTGGTTCTGGTCAGTCTGGTGAGCGGGGCGACCGGTTCGATCACGAGTGCCGTCTCAGATCTCGGGAGTGACCTTCTAACGGTCACCGTATCGGATGACAAAGGCGACCTTGTCAAGCTCGACACTCTGACCGAATGGTCCGATGAGGACGGAATCGGGGAGATTGCCCCCAGCGCCTCCGCATCGGCGACCGCAAAATACAGCTCCACCAGCGACAGTATGACCGTTTACGGAACAACCCCCTCTTATTACAATGTGGAAGAGCTGAATCTGCTTCTGGGGCGGTTCCTCATGACGACAGATGTGGACAATAACAATTATGTCTGCGTGATCAATGAGACGACGGCGACGGATCTGGTCGGCTATCTGGACTGCGTGGGGGAAGAAATCTCCATTGACGGCATGAAGTTTACCATCATCGGCGTGCTGGAGGACAATGACAGCTCTCTGACAGCGGCATTCAGCTCCGGCTCCATGGCGGCCTACATTCCGTATACAACGCTTCTGCGTCTGTCCTCCTCTGTGAGCACCGACATTACGGAATTCTATGTCAGTGCGGAGGAAGACAGCGATACCACCGCGGCGGAGACCACGATCACGGCTCTTTTGATGGAACGGTTTGACGACGATGAAGATGCTTTTGAGGTATCCAGTCAGAACGTGCTGGAGGATACCGTCAGCAGCATCACCTCGATTTTGACGGCTCTGCTGGGCGGCATCGCCGCCATTTCCCTGCTGGTTGGCGGCATCGGCATTATGAACATCATGCTAGTGACGGTCACGGAGCGAACCCGCGAGATCGGCATCCGGAAAGCCATCGGCGCCACCCGCGGCGTGATTCTGCGGCAATTTCTCATTGAGGCCGTGGTAATCTGTATGATCGGCTGCTCAATCGGGATTTTCCTGTCATGGATCATCCTGCAGTTGGTTTCCGTTGTGACCGCGAGCATGGGGTTAAGCTTTGTCATGAATGGAATGGTCGTCCTGATCGCCATTGTTTTCTGTTTTTTTATCGGCGTGGTCTTCGGGCTCTATCCTGCCAATAAAGCGGCAAAAATGAAACCGATCGACGAGCTCCACTATGGCGGTTGATCAAAGGAGGTCGCGATGAAAGAAAAAATAAAAGCTTTATTCGGAAAAATTTTACGGGCGCCGGTTTTTCACAGGAAGCCCCTATATCTGGTGCTCACGATCATCCTCTCCCTCCTTTTGCTGGCAGATGCGGCGATGGCTGTCCTGATCCCGGATACCGCCGGCATGGGCAATATACAAAACATGCAGAATATGCAGATGACGGATTCCGATGTCAGTTCGGACGATGTGCGCGGAGACAGGGACGGCGAAGACGACGGTGACGCCGGGGATGACGCTTCGGATGGCTCTGATGAAGAGAGCGCGGAAAGCTCCGACGAAGACGCTACAGACAGTGAAAGCGCGGAAGCTGACGGGAATTTCGGACGGAATGACGGCGAGATGCCTGACATGTCCGATGCCGAAAATGGTGAAATGCCAGATATGTCCGATGCCGAAAACGGTGAGATGCCGGATATGTCCGATTTTGACGCGGAGGATGGCGAGATGCCGGATATGTCCTCCTCCGGGGATGGACAAATGCCCGGCAGGGGAGGCGAAGCTCCCTCTTCTGACGGTGAAAGTTCGGACAGCAGCTCGGAGGGCATATCGGACAGCACCTCAGATGAAAGCGAAGATTCCGATACGGAGGAGGACGATATCGACAGCGGCATGACCTTTGACGGCGGGGATTTTGCGGACGACCGGAACAGCAACACTTCTGTGATCAGTCGGCTTCAGAGCATCCGCTCCCACTGGCTGCTCATCCTGATTATTCTGGCGATTCTGGATGCGGGAAGCATTTTCATGCTGATCCGTATCTCGCGCCGCCAGAAGAAACAGCGGTTGGAGGAAGAAAAAGCGCGGCGGGAGCTGGCCGCATCCGGAGAGATTATCCATACGGCGCGCCCGGTCAAAAAGGAGAGCAAACATTCCCATTACCTGTGGATCATTGCGTTGATCGTAATTGTCGCTCTGGTAATCCTTGTAAAGATATTCACCCGGCAGACCTCCGCCTCCGGCACGGAGACAGAAGCCACCACATACACAGAAACCGTTGAAACCGGAAGTATCGATACGGTGCTTCCGGGTACCGGCACTCTGGAGGAAGAGGAAGCGGAGGAGTTTTCCCTCCCGGATGAGGTGGAAATCACGAAGTGGTATGTGTCTGACGGAGATACCGTGGAGGAGGGCGACACGCTGGCTGCGGTCGATCCCGTCTCCGTTATGACAGCAATCGCTGCCGTGCAGGAAAACATCTCTTCCGTAGACGACGCACTGGAGGATTGTGAAGACGATACGGATTCAGAAACCATTACAGCCGCTTCGGCCGGAAGAGTCATTAAGATTTATGCCGCCGAAGACACCGACGCGGCGGATACCATGTATGAAAACGGTGCATTGATGCTGCTTTCTCTTGACGGATATATGGCTGTCTCTGTCGAGACGAATGCGGAAATCTCCACCGGAGATACCGTTGATGTGACATTATCTGACGGCACGGTCGTCACCGGAAAAGTGGAGAGTCTGGTCAACCAGACGGCTATCATCATTCTGTCAGATAACGGGCCGGAGCTAGGCGACACCGTGACCGTCACCACGGAGGACGGCGATACCGTGGGCGAGGGAACGCTGTACATTCACAGCGAGCTGAAGGTGACCGGGTACACCGGTACCGTATCGTCCATCTCCGTCTCAGAGGGGAGCAAGGTCAGCAGCGGCGCCACCCTGCTCACACTGACCGGCACGGATACCTCCGCAGAATACGAGTCCTTGCTGGAACAGCGGTCCGAACTGGAATCCCAGATTGCGACGTTTTTCAAATTGTATGAGGACGGATATATTTATGCATCCTGCTCCGGGGTAATCTCAGGAATCAGTGATTCGTCCGCCGCTGATGGCAACAGTATATCAGACGGCAGTTCTGACACAGGTGACGCTTCCTCAGACACAGAGACATCGGATTCCTCCGGCAGCAGCTCGGACGATTCCGCATCCGAGACATCGTCGTCCGGCTCTGCGGGATATACGGTGAACACCCTGTCGTACACGGAAAGCTCTGCTGCGTGTCTGACCATCTGCACGGATCAGGGCGCACAGGTTGTTTTGACAACAGAAATCGGCACAACGGAAACCGGTACAACCGACACTGACACGACAACTGTGCAGATCGGGGTGATTCAGCCTGTAGCGGAAGACGCGGTGACCATATCTCTCCTGTCCGGCGAGAGCAGCACCGTGACGCTTTCCACTGTCGGTGTTTACAAAAACGGAACCTATAATGCCTCCGGTACAGTCAGCGATATCGCGGTCGGCGATATCCTGATCCTCACCTGCACGGGCGATACCGTATCC
>JAJQBM010000088.1:0-1025 GCA_021203285.1 Clostridiales bacterium
CGACAGACATCTCAACGGAGAGTACGGAGACGACGGAATAGACGACTGCATATGGCAGGATACATAGCTGCGATAGTAGAATCGACGAGGCTGCCCCAGACAGGGCAGCCTCTATTTGTAAAGAGGACAAAACCTGAAGACGGACGCAGGGAGATGGGATCAACATGGCTTTTATCACGGCGAAAAATCTGAAACACCGGTTTGAAAAACGGGACGATGAGGGGCAGGTCATCGGTGAGGTCACGGCGCTTGACGGAATCGACCTTGAGGTGGAAGCCGGTCAGTTTATCGCGGTTTTCGGACAGAACGGATCGGGAAAATCTACCTTTGCGAAGCATCTGAATGTTCTGTTCACCCCCACGGAGGGGACGCTGCTGGTAGACGGAAAGAATGTGGAGGATGTGCGGGAGACATGGAATATCCGCCAGTCCGCAGGCATGATTTTTCAGAATCCGGACAACCAGATCGTGGCCGGTGTGGTGGAGGAGGATGTGGCATTCGGTCCGGAAAACCTCGGAATTTCGTCGGAGGAGATCTGCGCCCGTGTGGAGGAGAGCATGGATGCGGTGGGGATGACAGCGTTTCGCCGCCAGTCGCCCAACCATCTTTCCGGCGGACAGAAGCAGCGGGTCGCGGTGGCCGGTGTGCTGGCCATGCATCCGAAATGTATTATAATGGATGAACCGACGGCTATGCTGGATCCGAGCGGCCGCCGCGAGGTTCTGCAGGCGGCGCACAGGCTGAATCGGGAGGAGGGCGTCACGGTCATTCTGATCACCCATTATATGGAGGAGGCCGTCGACGCGGATTATATTTTTGTGCTGGAGCACGGGCATGTGGCGATGAAGGGGAAGCCCCGGACGATCTTTTCACAGACTGAAATGCTGAAGGCGTATGGGATGGATGTTCCTCAGATCGTACGGCTTGCGGGGGAACTACGGCAGGAGGGCTATCCGCTCAGGGAGGACATCCTGACCCGGGAAGAGCTCGCGGATGCGATCGCAGAGCTGGCGCGCTGGGCGGGT
>JAJQBM010000088.1:1035-4977 GCA_021203285.1 Clostridiales bacterium
ATGAATCCGTAGATCGGCAGAAACCCAAGGAGGATACAAAAGAAGCCGCACCTGCCATGCGGAAGGAAAAGCTGCGCCTGCAGCATGTTTCCTATTCTTACGGCGGCGCTGCTCACGGAAAACCGGTTTTAAAGGACATTAATCTCACGGTATATGAGGAGGATTTGATCGGAATCATCGGACATACCGGCTCCGGGAAATCCACGATGATCCAGATGTTTAACGGATTGCTGCAGCCGACGGAGGGGAGCGTGTACTATGAGGGGCAGGATATTGCCGCCGCAGGATTTTCTCTCCGGGCGCTCCGGGGCCGCGGGGGGATGGTTTTCCAGTATCCGGAGTATCAGCTTTTTGAGGAGACGGTGATCCGGGATGTGGCTTTCGGCCCGCAGAATCAGGGCCTTGGGCAGGAGGAGGCGTTCGAACAGGCGCGGGAGGCACTGCGCCGGGTGAAGCTTCCGGAAAGCTGCTGGGAGATGTCGCCGTTTGACCTGTCGGGCGGACAAAAGCGGCGAGCGGCGATTGCCGGTGTGATTGCGATGAACCCGTCTGTACTGATTCTGGACGAGCCGACGGCCGGACTGGATCCGCGGGGACGGGATGAGCTTTTTGCGCTGATCCGGGAGTTTCACGAGCAGATGCATATCTCGGTGCTGCTGGTATCCCACAGCATGGAGGATGTTGCGGACTATGTGGATCGGATCGTCGTGATGGATCATGGGGGAATTCTTATGGATGGTACGCCGCAGGAGATTTTTTCCCGCATGCCGGAGCTTGAAGCGGTCTCTCTGGCCGCGCCGCAGGTCACCTATCTCATGGCGGATCTGGCCGGGCGGGGCTTTCCGGTCCGGACGGATGTGACGAATCTCGGGGAGGCAAAGAGGGAGATCCGAAAGATATGTTAAAGTATATTACGCTCGGGCAGTTTTATCCGGCGGATTCCGTCATTCACAGGCTGGATCCGCGGGTAAAATTATTTTCTACAATCCTATATATTGCTGCACTTTTTCTCATCAACGGTCTGGTGGGATGGGTTCTGGCGATTGTCTTCCTTGCGGCGGTGATCGCCCTGTCGGAGGTGCCCTTTGTGATGATGCTCAAAGGGGTGCGCGCTATCATGGTTCTGGTTGTGCTCACGGTTGCCTGCAATCTGTTTTTTACGCAGGGGAACGATGTTCTTTTCTCATGGCGGTTTCTCACCATTACCGGGGAGGGTGTGCACCGTGCGGTTTATTACGCCCTCCGCCTGATCTTCCTTGTGGTGGGGACATCGGTTATGACGCTGACGACTTCGCCGAGCCGCCTCACGGACGGCATAGAGGAGAGGCTGCGCTTCCTGAACCGGCTGCGGGTGCCGATTCATGAGATTGCCATGATGATGTCGATTGCCCTCCGGTTTATCCCGATTCTGGGCGAGGAGGCGGATAAGGTGAAAAAAGCGCAGATGGCGCGGGGCGCAGACTTTGACGATGGAAATTTGCTGCAGAAGGTGAAAAGTCTGGTGCCCATTCTGGTGCCGCTCTTTGTCTCCGCGTTTCGGCGGGCCAACGATCTGTCGCTGGCGATGGAAGCGCGGTGCTATCGCGGCGGCGAGGGACGGACGAAAATGCGGCCGCTGAAATATGAGAAAAGAGACTGGGTCGCTTACGCTGTCGTCATTGCCTTTTTGGCGGCGATGATTGTGCTGCGTGTACTGTATCGGACTGTGTGGACAGGGGATATGCTATGAAAAGAGTGAAGCTTGTAGTCGCCTATGACGGCACGAATTACCGCGGGTGGCAGGTGCAGCCCAACGGGGCGACCATCGAGGGAGAATTAAATGCTGCCCTGACAGATCTGCTGGGGGAGGAGATTCGCGTGGATGGAGCCAGCCGGACCGACTCAGGGGTGCATTCCATGGGAAACGTGGCGATTTTTGACACGGATACCCGGATGCCGGCGGAGAAGATTTCCTTTGCGTTAAACCAGCGTCTGCCGGAGGACATTGTGGTGCAGGAGTCCTGCGAGGTGGAGAGCGGCTGGCATCCGCGGCACTGTGAGAGCACGAAGACGTATGAATACCGGATTTTAAACCGGACGTTTCCGCTGCCGACGCGGCGTCTGGACACAGATTTTTACCATTATCCGCTGGATGCAGAGCGGGTGCGTGCGGCGGCGAAACTGTTGGAAGGGACGCATGATTTCAAGAGCTTCTGCTCCATCCATACCGAGGCGAAAACGACGGTGCGCACCATCTATACCTGTGATGTGTTGAGGCAGGATGACATTATCACGATCCGGATCAGCGGGAACGGATTTCTCTATAATATGGTGCGAATCATCGTGGGAACGCTGATTCTGATCGGAGCGGGGCAGATGGAGCCGGAGGAGATGACCCGGATTCTCGAAGCGCGGGACCGCGCGGCGGCGGGGCCGACGGCGCCGGCACAGGGGCTTACGATGATGGGGATTTTATTCGAAAAAAATCAGTAAAACTGAAAAAACCTGTTGACACCAAAAAATGGCTGTAATATAATATTAAAGTCTGACAAGACGTGTTTTTGTCGTGCGTTTCATGACAAAATCTCCGAGAGAATGTGCAGCGGCATTTCAGGTACCGGGGTGGGATCCGGAGGCCGCGGTTTCTTTTTCAGGCACCTTCCACACGCCTGAGTGCGGGAAACCGGATGATGCGGGCACAGGATCCAACGCAATGATCCGAAGCAGAAGTGACCGGACATCTCTTTTGATAAGGATCAGACAATCGATTCAAGGAGGAACATGCAATGGATACATTCATGGCTAAAAATGAGGCTATTGACAGAAAATGGTATGTAGTGGATGCTACAGGATATACATTAGGTCGCTTATCCGCAGAGATCGCAAAGATTTTAAGGGGAAAGCACAAACCGATCTACACACCGCACATTGATACCGGTGATTACGTTATCGTTGTCAATGCCGAGAAGGTGAAAGTATCAGGAAAGAAGCTGAATCAGAAGATTTATTATCATCACTCCGAATACATCGGCGGCATGAAGGAGACTACCCTGAAGGAGATGCTTGCAAAGCATCCCGAGAGAGTGGTCGAGCATGCGGTCAAGGGTATGCTCCCGAAGGGACCTCTGGGAAGACAGATGTACAAAAAGCTTTTTGTATATGCCGGACCGGATCACAAACACGTGGCTCAGAAACCTGAAGTTTTGACGTTTTAATCGGAGGAGGGAATAGATCATGGCAAATAACAATTTTTACGGAACAGGCAGAAGAAAAAAATCGATTGCCAGAGTATATTTGAAGCCGGGCACAGGCAAGGTTACGATCAACAAGAGAGATATCGACGACTACTTCGGTTTTGAGACTCTGAAGATCATTGTTCGTCAGCCTCTGGTCGCCACAGACACTACAGACAAGTTTGATGTGATGGTCAATGTGAAGGGCGGCGGATATACGGGACAGGCAGGAGCGATCCGCCACGGCATCGCCCGCGCACTGCTCACGGTGGACGCAGATTACAGACCGGTGTTGAAAAAGGCCGGATATCTGACCCGTGATCCTCGTATGAAAGAGCGTAAGAAATACGGTCTCAAAGCCGCGAGAAGAGCGCCGCAGTTTTCGAAGAGATAAGCGAGATAGGAAATCTTCGATTTCCGTTATCGAGCTTATGCAGAGCTTAAGGATTACTGTGAATACAAAAGTATATGGAAAGCCCTGGACGCTTGCGTACAAGGGCTTTTCTTTATGCTTTTTTCTTCATTGGAAGACAAGAAACGACCGAGATGAAG
Source organism: Clostridiales bacterium (assembly GCA_021203285.1). GTDB lineage: Bacteria > Bacillota > Clostridia > Lachnospirales > Lachnospiraceae > Eubacterium_I. The sequence continues at coordinate 4,800 of JAJQBM010000088.1, forward strand.
CGGGGCGGAATCGAGGTTCTTTCTTGGATTCGCAGTAATCCTTTTTATATTAAAAAGATTTATTAATTTGGTAAGAGTCGTATCGTTTGTATCTTGCCATTTATAATGACAAAACATTTATAATGACAAAATCTTGAAATACCATGGCAGGATATGGCATAATAAATGGCATGATAAG
>JAJQBM010000252.1 GCA_021203285.1 Clostridiales bacterium
GAATTCCCTGTATGCGTTAATATTGTCTCTCGTAATTGTCATCATATCTGATGCCTCCCATCCTTCGTTTTTTATATTATGTACTACTTTTCACCGAGGGATGGGATATTTTTTCAAAAATAAAAAGTCCCGACGCTCACTGTATGAACGCCGGAACTTTTTATAATAATCAATCTAATCCTGATTCTTATTAAAGAACCCCTTTTTTCTGCCTTTTTCATGCTTCACCGGTTCACTGGCTCCCTTCGCAAGGGAATCCCCGGACAGCGCATCGTATGCCCGAAGCGCCTCCTTCGCCTCCGCCGACAGAGTCGTCGGCACCTGCACCACCAGTGTCACATAGTGGTCGCCGCGGACATTTTTGTTCCGCAGGGACGGTACGCCCTTTCCTTTCAGGCGAATCCTCGTGTCGGCATGCGTGCCGGGCTTCACCTCATACACCACATCTCCGTCCACGGTGCTGATCCGGACCTCGCCGCCCAGAACAGCCTGTGCGTAGGAGATCGGCGCGGTGGAAAAGATATTCATATCCTCCCTCGTGAACACGGGATGCCGTGAAACCACAACCTCCACCAGCAGGTCGCCGCGCGGTCCGCCGTTGCTTCCGGGCTCTCCCTTGTCGCGGATGCGGACGCTCTGTCCGTTGTCGATGCCGGCAGGAATCGTTACCTTGATCTTCTTCCGGCTGGAGATGTGCCCCGTACCGCGGCAGTCCGGGCACTTGTCCTTTACAATCTTTCCCGTGCCGCGGCAGTCCGGACAGGTCTGCACGTTCTGCACCATTCCGAAGAGGGACTGCTGAGAGAAGACCACCTTTCCCTTGCCGTCGCACTTGGAGCAGGTCTCCGGCGATGTCCCCGGCTTCGCGCCGGTACCGTGGCAATTCCCGCACTCATCCTTCAGCGTCAGCTCGATCTCCTTCTCGCAGCCGAAGATCGCGTCCTCAAATGAGATGCGGACGCTGGTCCGGATATTGGCTCCCTTCATCGGCCCGCTGTTTGCCGAGCTCCTTCGTGAGCCGCCGAAAAAGTCGCCGAAAATATCGCCGAACATGTCGCCGAAGTCCATGCCGGAGAAATCAAACCCTCCGCCGCCCGCACCGCTGCCGTCGAACGCGGCGTGTCCGAACTGGTCATACTGGCGTCTCTTCTCGGAGTCGCTTAAAACGGCATAGGCTTCCGAAGCTTCTTTGAATTTTTTTTACGCCTCTTTATCGCCCGGATTAGCAACCGGATGATAATTTTTTGGCAGAATAACGGTTGAGTTTTTTATGGTGGCATAGTCCGCCTGACGGTCAACGCCGAGAACCTCATAATAATCTCGTTTCTGTTCTGCCATATCACTCAACTTCCCTTGTAGTCTTTTTCACGCTCCAAAACCCACCAACGCACCAGGAGAGATGGGTTCCCATGGTGCAGTGGTGAAGAAATCCTGTTTCTTAAAAATTAAACTTCCTTGTAGTCGGCATCCACAACGTCGTCATCTGCGCCGCCGCTTTGCTGATAGCTGCCCGCGTCAGGACCCGCCTGCTGGTAGCCGCCCATATCCGGACCGGCTGCTCCCTGTGCGGCCTGCGCCTTCTCATACATCTTCTGGAAGACCTGCTGCGCGCCGTTCATCAGCTTCTCTTTCGCCGCCTTCAGCTCATCCAGATCCGCATCGGACATCTGGTCTGCCTCCGGATACTTCTCAAGGATGGCTTTCACCGCATCGATGTCCGCCTGTACGGATGCCTTCTCGGATGCGGAGATGCCGTCACCGACCTCCTCCAATGCCTTCTCGGTCTGGAATACCATGGAGTCCGCATCGTTCCGCGCATCGATGGCATCCTTTCTCTTCTTATCCTGCGCCTCAAACTCCGCAGCCTCTTTGACTGCCTTCTCAATGTCGTCGTCGGACATATTGGAGCCCGCGGCGATCGTGATGTGCTGCTTCTTGCCGGTGCCCAGATCCTTGGCGGATACGTTCACGATGCCGTTGGCATCGATATCAAACGTAACCTCGATCTGCGGAACGCCGCGCCGTGCAGGCGGGATCCCGTCGAGACGGAACTGGCCGAGGGACTTGTTGTCTCTGGCAAACTGACGCTCGCCCTGTACAACATTGATATCAACAGCGGTCTGGTTGTCAGCCGCGGTGGAGAAAATCTGGCTCTTTCTGGTCGGGATCGTGGTGTTCCGCTCGATCAGACGGGTCGCAACGCCGCCCATGGTCTCAATGGAGAGGGAAAGTGGTGTGACATCCAGCAGCAGAACCTCACCTGCGCCCGCGTCGCCGACAAGCTTGCCGCCCTGAATGGAGGCGCCGATCGCAACGCACTCATCCGGGTTCAGCGATTTGCTGGGCTCTTTTCCGGTCAGGGATTTTACCTTATCCTGCACCGCCGGGATACGGGTGGAACCGCCTACCAGCAGCACCTGTCCCAGATCCGAGGCAACCAGTCCGGCATCCTTCAGCGCATTCTGTACCGGAATCGTGGTGCGGTCAACCAGATCGCGGGTCAGCTCGTCGAACTTTGCTCTGGTCAGGTTCATTTCAAAGTGCTTCGGGCCGTCAGCCGTCGCCGTGATGAACGGGAGGTTGATGTTTGTGGTGGTCGCGGAGGACAGCTCCTTTTTCGCCTTCTCAGCGGCCTCTTTTAATCTCTGAAGCGCCATCTTGTCGCCGGAGAGATCCACGCCCTCCATCTTCTTAAACTCGGAAATCATGTAATCCGTGATCTTCTGGTCAAAGTCATCGCCGCCCAGACGGTTGTCGCCGGAGGTCGATAACACCTCGATCACGCCGTCGCCGATCTCGATGATGGAGACATCGAAGGTGCCGCCGCCCAGATCGTATACCATGATCTTCTGCTCTTTCTCATTGTCAAGGCCGTATGCCAGCGCAGCCGCGGTCGGCTCGTTGATGATACGCTTTACATCCAGACCCGCGATCTTTCCGGCGTCCTTTGTCGCCTGACGCTGCGCGTCGTTGAAATATGCGGGAACGGTGATAACCGCCTCTGTCACTTTCTCGCCGAGATAGTTCTCCGCGTCCGCTTTCATCTTCTGCAGAATCATTGCGGAAATCTCCTGCGGCGAATACTTCTTGCCGTCGATCTCCTTTTTGAAATCGGTGCCCATCTCTCTCTTGATGGAGGAGATGGTCTTCTCGGCGTTCGTCACGGCCTGACGCTTTGCCGACTCACCGATCAGCCTCTCTCCTGTCTTCGTGTAAGCCACGACGGACGGGGTCGTCCGCGCGCCCTCTGTGTTCGCGATCACGACGGGTTTGCCGCCTTCCATAACTGCTACGCAGCTGTTTGTTGTACCTAAATCAATACCGATAATCTTGCTCATAATTTTTTCCTCCTGTCTGATTGGATTTTTGTTAAATGATTATATAGTGAAGGTCAGTTCGCGACCTTTACCATGCTGTGTCTGACGACCGAATCCCGGTAGGTATATCCCTTCTGGAACTCCTCCGCCACGATGTTCTCCCCGAAATTCTCGTCATCGATATGCATCACCGCATTGTGGAGATTCGGGTCAAACTCCTTTCCCTCCGCCACGATGGGCTTGACGCCGGCCTCCTCCAGAACCGTCATCATCTGGCGGTAAATCTTTTCCATCCCGTCCACAAAAGGATTTTCTTTCTCCTCCTCCGGAACGGCGGCCAGCCCTCTCTCAAAATTGTCGATGACCGGGAGGACCTTCTCGATAATGCTCTTCGCGCCGGTCTCAAACATCTGGCTTTTCTCCTTCTCCGTCCGTTTGCGGAAATTGTCAAACTCGGCCATCTGCCTTTTCACCCGGTCGGTGAGCTCCTCGATCTTCTCGTCCTTTTTATCCTTCTTATCCTTCTTGCGGAAAAATCCGCCCTTGTCAGCCTTGGAGTCATCGGACGCTTCGCCGTCCGCTGCATCCGCGCTGTCTGCGACCTCGTCGGCCGCGTCGTCGGCAGATGCCTTCCCGGATTCGTCCGGAGTCTCCGCGGTTTGCTCCGCCCCGTCCTCCGCCGCATCGGCGGCTGTCGGATCCGCGGTTTCCGTTGTCTCTTCCGTTACCTGTTCCTGCGTTTCCTGGTCTTATTCTTTCTTTTCTTCCATGAATCATCCCGCGTTTTACTCTTCTTTTTTATTGAAAACCTCATCTAACTGTACCTTCAGCGTTTTGAGGTTATCTACAACCATTTTATAATCCATTCGTTTCGGTCCGACAATCCCCACCGTTCCGTGAATGCCGTCGCCCAGCTCGTAGGTGGCCGTGACCACACTGCAGTCCCGCATGCGCTGAATCGGCGACTCATCACCGATATAGACCTGAATGCCGGTCCCCGGTTCCCCGTCCTCCCCGGCAAAAAGATCCCGCAGCTCCTGTTTCTCCTCGAAGGCGCTGATCAGGCCGCTGGCACTCTGGGAATCGGAAAGCTCCGGATACTTGAAGATATTCGTCGTCCCGCTGGTGTAAATCTCCAGCTCCTCATCCGCCTGCACCGCCTCAGCCACGGCGTCCAGAACATCGCTCACCACCTTGCTGTGGATCCCCGCCTGCTCCTTTAAGTGGGCAATCGTCGCCAGATTGATCTCCTCCAGAGTCAGGCCGTTCAGGCTGTCGTTCAGAAGGATATTCAGCTTCAGCATCGTCTCCTGATCCAGATCCTCCTCACAGTGGATAATCCGGTTCTTGACGATATTGCCGTCCAGCATGATCGTCGCCAGAACCTTTCCCGTCTCCACGATGGAGAGCTGGATGAACTTCACCTTGCCGCGATGGGTCTGCGGCGCCGATACGACGGTGGCGTAATTCGTGTTTGCCGCCAGAAGCTTCGCGATCGTCTGTAAAACCTGCTCCAGCTTCTCCGTCTTCTCGATGACGAAATCCTTCATCTGCGACACTTCCTGATCCTTCTCCAGCATCAGACGGTCCACATAGAACCGATACCCTTTATCTGAAGGAATCCGGCCCGCCGAGGTGTGGGGCTGGATAATAT
>JAJQBM010000261.1:0-1948 GCA_021203285.1 Clostridiales bacterium
TGCATAGACAGTCTGATTGATCGTTTGACTTTTATCCACAAACAGCAATAATGTAGTTTTATATCCTATATAGATCATCTTATATACCAGAAAGGAGCTGCCATGAACCTTACCATACGTCCCCGCCGTCTCCGCTCCGGCGAAAATCTCCGAAAAATGGTGTGCGAGACCCGGATGGATCCGTCCTCCCTGATCTATCCCCTCTTTGTCCGGGAAGGCAGCGGAATTATGGAAGAAATCCCTGCGATGCCGGAACAATACCGCTACTCCACAGACACTATGGGGGAAAAACTGGAATCGCTGCAAAACGCCGGCGTCACCTCCGTAATGTTTTTCGGCATTCCGGATGAAAAAGACGAAGCAGGCAGCGGCGCCTACGACGCCAACGGCATTGTCCAGCGTGCACTGAGACAGGCGCGAAAAGATTTTCCTGACCTCTATCGAGTCACGGATGTCTGCATGTGTGAATATACCTCCCATGGGCACTGTGGAGTTCTGAAAGGGAAGGAAGTGGATAATGACCGCACGCTAAACCTCCTTGCTCAGACGGCGCTCTCCCATGCGGAAGCCGGCGCCGACATGGTGGCGCCCTCCGACATGATGGACGGGCGTGTTGCAGCCATCCGCTCTGTCCTGGATGAGAATGGCTTTTACAACACACCGATTATGTCCTATGCTATCAAATACGCCTCCGCGTTTTACGGACCGTTTCGCGACGCTGCGGGTTCCGCGCCCGCCTTCGGCGACCGCAAAAGCTACCAGATGGACTACCACAACAGCCGCGAGGGAATCCGGGAAGCCCTCCTGGATGTAGAAGAAGGTGCGGATATTATCATGGTCAAACCGGCCATGTCCTACCTCGATATGGTGACAAAAATCAAAGATATAGTCCATGTGCCGATCGCTGCCTACAGCGTCAGCGGTGAATACGGCATGATTAAAGCGGGCGCAAGTCTTGGCTACATTGACGAGGAAAAAATCATCTGCGAGACAGCCGCCTCGGCGTTCCGTGCGGGATGTGATATCTATCTAAGCTACTTTGCGGAAGAAATCGCCGGATTTATGAAAGAAGGAAAAATCGGATGACACAATCAGAACAATTATTTGAGCGCGCCGTAAAAGTGATTCCCGGCGGGGTCAACAGCCCGGTTCGGGCCTTCGGGTCTGTCGGACAGTCGCCGCGGATGATTGCCTCCGCCGACGGCGCCCATATGACCGATGAGGACGGCATCACCTATCTTGACTTTGTCGGTTCCTGGGGACCGATGATCCTCGGCCACAATCACCCTGCCGTGCGGGAAGCAGTAACCAAAGCCTGTGAACAGGGGCTAAGCTACGGCGCCGCCACAAAGCGTGAAGTCGAGATGGCGGAATTGATCTGCAGCTCTGTCCCCAATCTGGAAATGGTGCGGATGGTAAACTCCGGCACGGAGACTGTAATGAGCGCGATCCGAGCCGCGCGGGGCTACACCGGCCGCGATAAGATTATAAAATTTATGGGGTGCTATCACGGTCATTCCGATGCTCTGCTGGTTCAGGCCGGCTCCGGCGTTATGGCCGCCGGCATTCCCGGCAGCGCAGGCGTCCCTGAAGGATGCACACAAGATACGCTCTCTGCTATTTATAATGACACGGAATCCGTGCAGAAGCTTTTCGACACATTCCCAGATGAAATTGCCGCCGTTATTGCGGAACCGGTTGGCGCCAACATGGGGGTCGTTCCTCCTCAGCAAGGATTCTTACAGGATCTCCGCGCCATATGCACGAAGTACGGTACAGTCCTGATTTTTGACGAAGTCATCGCTGGATTTCGCCTGGCATTCGGCGGCGCGCAGGAATATTTTGGAGTTGACGCGGATCTAATTACCTACGGCAAGATCATAGGAGCCGGCATGCCGGTGGGCGCCTATGGCGGTAAAAAAGAAATCATGGAACAGATATCTCCTCG
>JAJQBM010000261.1:1958-4970 GCA_021203285.1 Clostridiales bacterium
GTTGCCCCTCTCGGTCCCGTCTACCAGGCCGGAACATTAAGCGGCAATCCAATCGCCATGGCAGCGGGTCTGGCTCAGCTCAGCATTTTAAAGAATCACCCTGAGATCTATCGCAGCCTCAATGAAATGGGCTCCTGGTTTTTTGGTGAGATAAAAAAGATAGCAGAAGAATCACAGATTCCCGCAACAGTAAATACCTGCGGTTCTCTGGGCAGCCTCTTTTTCACGAACGAAACAGTGAGAAACTATGAGACGGCAAAAACTTCCGACACAGCAAAGTACGCGGATTACTTCCGCTATATGATCAACCATGGAATTTATCTGGCGCCCGCACAGTTTGAAGCTATGTTCCTGTCCGCGGCACATACGAGAAAAGAGTTGGAAGCTGTGCTGGAATTTGTGCGGGATTACATGTTGTAGGTAAGCCATCTTTCCATTGCACCTGTAAAAAAGGATAACATACGCTATGCACTTCCCTTTATTTATTGATATCAGCAAAAAAAATATTTTGATTGTCGGAGGCGGCAAAGTCGCTGACCGACGCGTACACACACTGCTCTCCTTTGCAGAGCATATCACGATAGTCTCTCCGGCATTCACCGATGGCCTCGTTTCTCTGGCGCAGTCCGGCCAAATCCTTCTGTTGGAAAAACATTTTGAACCGAAAGACCTCGTCGGTCGGGATATCGTCCTTGCCGCGACCGACGATATCGATCTAAACAAAAAGATCGGCACGCTCTGCCGCGAACAGGGTATCCCGGTCAATATCAGCAACGATCAGGCTCTCTGCGATTTTCAGTTTCCCTCCATTGTAACAGACGGAGAGATTGTCATCGGAATTAACGCTTCCGGGGGAAATCACAGGCGGGTAGCGGAAACCAGACAAAAGCTGGATGAGCTATGGAATCAGATAATAACCGCCCCTCCTACACCGTAAGCTCCCGCATCAGCGCGGGCACGGTCGTGATCTTATTGATCTCTCCCACACGCGACCCGCAGAAGATCACACCCTCATCCAGCTTTCCCTTCACCGCATTGATCAGCGCCATGGAAATGCAGTAGGGCGCCGTGGCAGGATTGCATCCCTTCATACAGTTAAAGCAGTAGGTGACTTTGCCCGGATTGACGTTCATCTTGTCGATAAAGGCGTTTTTGAGCGCGCGCCCCGGCATCCCCACTGGGCTCTTGATGATCACCGCATCCTCCTCCTTCGCACGGATATAAGCCTCCTTGAACGCATCACAGGCATCGCACTCCTTGGTAGCCACAAATCGCGTGGCCGCCTGTATGCCGTCCGCGCCGAGCGCCAACGCGTGCTTCACATCCTCCGGGGTAAACATCCCCCCCGGCGACAAACACCGGAATTTTGACCCCGTACTTCTCCTCATAGGACTCCTTCACGGCAAGAATCTTCCGAATCTCCTCATCGTAATCCAGCGTCCCGATGTCGGCAAGCTCCTCATTGGAGAATCCCAAATGCCCGCCGGCCCGCGGCCCCTCGATCACAAGAAAATCCGCGGTGCGGTGATAGCGCCTGTCCCACAGCTTTAAAATCACCCGCGCTGATTTCTCGCTGGATACGATGGGAGCGATCGCCACATCATATCCTTTTACATATTCCGGCAGGTCCGTCGGAAGCCCTGCCCCGGAAATAATCACATCCACACCGGCCTCACAGACCGTCCGGATATAATCCGCATAGAGGCGGGTCACCACCATGACATTGACGCCCACCAGTCCTTTCCCTCCGGAGATCTCCTTCGCCTTGCGGATCTGCCGCGGCAGCGCGCGGAGATTCGCCGCCTCCGGATCCTTGCGGAAATCCGGTTCATCGTAGCCAACCTGTGCCGTAGAGATCACGCCTTCCTTCGCCACCGCACCGGCCAGGCGGCAACGGCTGATGCCGATGCCCATCCCGCCTTGGATGATCGGCAGCGATAAATGCTTTCCTCTTAATTGCACAGGTTTCATTAACATTACGATATCCTCCAAATTATTTTGACTATCAAACAAATACCTTACTGATTGTACACAGGAATACCGGTCTAGTCAATAGGAAATAGTAACAAAAACCCCGCAATCTGGTTTTAAAAACCATGTTGCAAGGTTTCGGGATTTCGTCTATAATGAAAATTGTTCGATAGTTAAAATATTTGAATATCAAAACGTCGTCTGTAAAGAATCAAACAGGTGTCGGTTTTCTGTAAAAGGCACCGGAAAGGACAGATACGGAATGGCACGTGATATGTTGATGCAGCTTTTCGATGAAATCCTTCGAAGACAGGACAAGGTAATCATCACCGATGAATTTAAGGACATCTCCAACAATGACATGCACATTATCGCGGCCATCGGCCTCGACGAGCCCCGCAGCATGTCCGCCGTCGCCCGCGATCTCTCCGTCACCGTAGGCACGCTGACCATCGCCATCAACAATCTGGTGAAAAAATCCTATGTCAGGCGTGTCCGCAGCGAAAAAGACCGCCGCGTCGTTCTGGTCTCCCTTCTGGACAAAGGAATCCGCGCGTACAAACATCACCGGCAATTCCATGATGAAATGATTCAGGCCACCCTGCAGGGGCTGGATGAGGAGCAGACGCAGACGCTAATCCGTGCGTTGGAAAACCTGAACGCCTTCTTCCGGGATTACGGGAAGCATTGACTCTGTTACAGGTCTTTTACCTTTTTTAAAACGTTTCCGATATCTCCATCAATGCAAACTGCCTGTTTTTTGATCTCATTCGGGCACATGGACTCCCCCTGGTTGATACAGGCATAGACAGCCTTCGGATTTCTGGCCGTCATCTGCCAGAAGGGATATTTGATGATCACCGGCGTGTTTGAGCCAACCCCTAGCTCCAGAAAGAGTATGTGCAGATTCTCATGCCGCCGGATAAAATCGCTGTACCGCTCTGCTGCTCTGTGCCACCCCTCGTCCTCCACAAAGGTATCATCACAGCGCAGATTCATATTCATAGGCGCACCGCAGACCGGACAGCGTGGAATCAGCTC
>JAJQBM010000105.1 GCA_021203285.1 Clostridiales bacterium
GCCTATTCCAAGGAAAAACCCCCGCCATATTCCTACATCCATCCAGATTCCGTTTTGCACGCCATTCCATATCAAATTGAAACAGAATACTACCGCATTCACAACAAACAAAATCCGCGTGATGCTCAGCATGACCCCGCCGCCGATTCCGATTCCTCCGCACCAATTCAATCCACTCCTTGTACAGAAGTTCCGAAACACCTGCAAGAGCGGTTCATTCTGCCTGCCCTCAATAAACCCGTTGTTGGCAATGCAGTAAACAGAAAGACGGATGCTATGCTGTCTGCAGAAGGTCTCCATCTCCTTCAGGAAGGGCAGCGCATGAGACGGCACGCCGTCCACATACAGCGGCAGGCAGAAGACAACGGCATCGGCTTCCGCCAGTTCATCCAGAATCCGTTTGTAATTATTTTTGTTTCGCAGATTTACAGACACAACAGATCCTCTTACAAACAGGCGCTGCAAAGAAAGAAAATAAGAAGATGCGCTGAACCTGCGCTTGGGGCTGGCATTAATCAACACTGTCCTCATAAGTCTTCCTCCGAATCAGGCAAAACTTTCTTCATAAAGTCAGATAAGCGCTGCTTTTCGCATAAAACATTGTCCAGATCATCCGGGGATTTCAGGAAAATCACTTCTGATTTTTCATAACCATCATTCACTGCGTTTTTTTCTGCCATCAGGATAAAGGTTTCCTTTTCCTGCTCTGTGATATCACCATAGACAATCACCCGAAACAGGCTGTGTTTGCCATAGCGCAGCGTATGGTGCATCTGCTTTCCCCGCCATGTGGAGAGCGGTGCGGAGAGACCGATACTTCTATCGAGGACAGTTTTGACATTCGGACTATAGGAGCCATAGAAATTTTCCGTCACAATAGTAAGTACATCCGCTTTCTCGACGGTACGGCACACCTGCTGCAGGCTGTCTCTCATAAAGCACTCCGCGGGATGTCTCGTCCAGCAGCCAAAGCAGCCCTGACACGGGGCATATGCTCCATCCGCGCGGATCAGTACATCACAATTCGATTGAAGCATATTATCATACTGCCCGCCAAGATCAGAAATGATCACTTCCAACCTGTCACTCTCCTTCTTTATCTCTGACATATACGATTCCGAGTGCCACGAAACAAAGACCAATCGGCAGGAACATCCAGTCTTTGCTGACAACAGCGTTAATGAACCAGAAAAGCGCCGCTATTTCAAACAAAAGCGCTGATAATTTATTTTTCTTCATATGTACCGTCACCTTTCTTCCGCCGCAGCCATTCCAGCAGTCGGCTGACCCACGACATTTTATGCACACGGTTCTCACTCACCGCCGCCGTCTGCAGCTCCTCCCGCTGAAATACCTCCTGACAGCTAAACGACGAATCCCCGTTCTTAATCCTGTGATAAATTCCATCCGGTCCCATCACTCTCGCTTTCACATTGTCTTTCTTCAGATCCTCCATGATGCGGAAAAGCAGTTTTCGGGTCTGCTCATCCAGCACGGGACAGGCCACCTCCACACGGCGCTCCGTGTTCCGGGTCATGAAATCCGCGGAGGATATGTAGAGCTTTGCGTCCTCCTCCCGCCCGAAACAGTAGATCCGCGTGTGTTCCAGATATCTTCCCACGATAGAGAATACTTTTATGTGATCGGTCAGCCCCTCGATTCCCGGAAGCAGGCAGCAGATGCCGCGGATATTCATGATCACTTCCACTCCCGCCTGAGACGCCTCCGCCAGCTTGTCGATCAGCTTCCGGTCCGTCAGAGAGTTCAGTTTTAAGAAAATATATCCGTCCGATCCCTTCGCAATCTCCCGGTCAATGCAGGCAATCACCGCATCCTTTAATGCGAAGGGCGATACCAGAAGGCGGTCATAATTTCCGTTCAGATTTCCGGTGGCCAGATTCTGGAACAGCAGCTCCGCATCCTCGCCGATCTCCTGATTGGCCGTCATCAGGCAGAGATCCGTGTACTGCTTTGCAGTCTTCTCATTATAGTTCCCCGTACCGATCTGGGTAATGTAGCGAACCTGTCCCCCGATCCCGCCGGGTAATCAGGCAGACCTTGGAGTGAACCTTAATTCCCTCAAAGCCATACAGAATGGTACAGCCTGGTTCCTCCAGGCGCTCCGCCCACTCGATATTGTTCTGCTCGTCAAAGCGCGCACGAAGCTCCATCAACACAACAACCTGTTTCCCGTTTTCCGCGGCCGCACACAGATACTCCGCAATCCTCGCCTTGGAGGCCAGACGGTAGATTGTGATCTTGATGGACAGGACGCCGGGGTCCGTCGCCGCCTCCGAGAGCATCCGAAGAAACGGCTCCATCGATTCAAAGGGGTAGAACATCAGCACATCCTGCCGCGCGATCTGCGGGAGAATTTTTTCGTTCTTATTGAAAGCCTTGCAAAACCGCGGCGTGTACGGCGGATCACAGAGCGCCGCCGCGCTCTCTTTCGGCAAAAGGTTCGAGAGCGTAAAAAGATACTCCAGATGAATCGGCGACTTCATCGTAAAGACCTGCTCCTGCGGCAGATGAAGCTGCTGACTGAGCGTTGTCTTCAGCCGTTCGCTCATTCGCCCCCGGATTTCCAGACGCACCGGCGCAAGGCGGGTTCGTTTTTTTTACGATTTTGCGCATTAGCTGACGAAAATCCATATCCACTTCGTAGGCTTCATCCTCCGGTGCGACATCCGCATTGCGTGTGACATGGATCACCGCCTGCTCCATGATCATATATTGATCGAAAACCTGATCGGTAAATTCCAGCAGCACGTCCTCTGTCAGAATAAAATGAACGCCTCTCTCATTCAGCCGCAAAAAGGGCGGGAGCGAAGACGGCACAGGCAAAATCCCCAGCAATTCCCTCTCATCCCGCTGCAATACCATAACGATATACAATCCCTTATTGATAAGATGGGGAAACGGATTGTGAACATCCACGATCTGCGGCGACAGAATCGGGTGAAACTCATTCTCAAACCAGAGTGCTGCCTGTTTTTTCGCTTTATTGTCCAGTTCCGCATATTCCATGCGGCAAATATTGCAGGTGCGGCACCGGGATTCCAGCTCCGCCATCACCTTATCCCGCTGCTTGTAAAGCGGAACCAGCGCTTTAAAAATATCGTCAAGCTGTTCCTGCGGCGTTTTCCCCGTCCTGACATCGATATGCTTTTCTTTGAGCAGAGATAAATCGTGCAGAGAACCCACACGAATCATAAAAAATTCATCCAGATTGCTTGCAAAGATGGCGGCGAATTTCAGACGCTCCATCAGCGGAACACTCTCGTCCTTCGCCTCCTCCAGAACCCGTTCGTTAAATCGCAGCCAGGACAGCTCCCTGTCCTGCGTGTATTGCGTGTTAATCTCTTTGTCCATGCTTCTCTCCTGTTTGCGGCAGCTTGCCGCTGCCGATAATAGTCCGAGAACATAATACACGCTTCCTGCGAAGTCTGATATCATTTCTATGTAAGATTTCTGTAAATTATATGAACTCTCCCACACGCAACCCGCAGAAGATCACACCCTCATCCAGCTTTCCCTTTCACCCATTAGAACGTGCGCCCGCCGGGCGCACAAAAATTGTCAGAAAGACCCGCACGCACTTCCCACGGGTCTTTCTGGCTTTATAGGTTGTTATGATGGATGGCTTATTTATTCAATGGTCACTTTATCCGGAAAGACCAGTTCCAGCGCCGATGTGTCGATAAAGTCTGTTACCTCAAACTCGTTATCATATTTTCCGTTCTCATAGCACCATTCCTGCATAATCTGCAAATCTTCCAGACCCTCCTGACTGAAGCCGATCGCGCAGGCGGTAGACTCCCAGGTGCTGTAAAAATCGTTTGGATCAAGCCCCGTCGTACTCTCCAGATACTCTGCCGTCTCTTCCTGATTTTCATTGATCCAGTCATAGGCTGCCTGCGAGGCTTCCAACCATGCGGCAAGTGCCTCCTTATTCTCTTCGTTGTAGCTCTGCGATGTCACAAAGTATGCGCCCGTAGTCAGATTGAGGTCATCCGCAGGTATGGCAAGCACCCAGCCATAACTCTCCGCCCGCTCTGCATTCGCACCGGTTACATACCAGGCGGAAGCCTCATTGTTCTGCACAACCGCCAGAGCCGTCTGTGTGGAATCCGTGCTGATGATATTTTGCTCGCTCTCCTCAAAACCGAGGTATTCAATAATCACACTGTTATAGTAATCCTGAACGGTTCCTACCGTGGTAATAAAGCCGGTGCTTCCATCCAGAGCACTCAGATCATCCGCATATTCCGGCGCCACATACAGGCCGCCGTTCTGGCCCACACTGGAGCTGAGTTCTGAGAAAATAAGAAGGTCAGTATCCTGAGAGGTATTGCCGAAGCGGTTGACCAGCGCATAATTCGCCATGTTTCCGATATCCGACGTACCATTAACTACCGCGTCAATCGTATTAATGCCGTATGCGTACTCCGTGTACTCCAGATCCACGCCGTACTCCTCAAAAATCCCCTGCGCCTTGCCGATCACGGCGATATAGTAATCCAGGTTTCCTGTCATCAATGCCTAACGGACCGCCACAAGCTCACCGTCACCTGTCGTCCCTCCTCCACCTGGAAGGTAACATCCTTCGACGCCTGAAAATCGCCGAAGGTTTTGTTGATATGCTGCACATCAATATACATGATTTCCTCCATTCTCACTCCGTCTTTCAATCACCGTGTCTGAGAGCGGTTCCGTGAAACCGCCCTCTCCGTCGGTATCAAAGACAAGAGATATTCCCTCTTTCGGATGAAGCTCGCAATCCATAATCATACAAAACGATTTTTCTTAACATTTATGTCTCATGGCAAACATAAAGCAATCGTTTGCTTTGTTTATGAGCTTTCCATCCGTTATTTTTTAAAACCTAGTTCACATATCGGTTTTATGTGTGTTATGATAACACCATATAATCCCTT
>JAJQBM010000077.1 GCA_021203285.1 Clostridiales bacterium
GTCTTACACCGTCCGCCAGAGAGACAAAATCGCCGTCCTCTCCCACGATCACATACAGGCGATCCTTATCATGACCCGCCTTAGATCTCGCCAGTTTGAATTTCATGCCTTTCCTCCTCGGTTAGGGTTAAAATCTCCGGCTCTCCATCGGTAATCAGAATCGTATTCTCATAGTGTGCGGAAAGCGACCGGTCGCGGGTGACCACCGTCCAGTTGTCATCCATCCACTCCACTTCCCATGTACCTGCATTCACCATCGGCTCTACGGCCAGCGTCATCCCTTCCCGCAAACGAATCCCTCTGCTCTTCTGGCGGAAATTCGGAATCTGCGGATCCTCATGGAGCTTTGCCCCGACACCGTGTCCTACCAGATCCTTCACCACGCCGTATCCGAAGCGCTCGCAGTAATCTCCGATCGCGTTGGAAATCTCGAGAAGGTGATGGTCGCTTCTGGCATACCGGATTCCCTCGAAAAAGCTTTGGCGCGTCCGCTCGATCAGCAGCTTTGCCTCCTCGGAAGCTTCACCGATGGCATGTGTCCGCGCTGCGTCGGAATGGTACCCTTTATAAATACATCCCATATCCAGGCTTACGATATCCCCGTCCTGAATGATACGGTGTTTTGTGGGAATTCCGTGAACGACCTCCTCGTTAATGGAAACACAGACCGAGCCCGGAAACCCGTTGTAATTCTTGAAATTGGGAACACAGCCGAAGCTTCGGATCATCTCCTCCGCCTTCCGATCTACATCCAGCGTTGACATTCCCGCCCTGAGCTCCCTGCCAAGATCCTGATGGACAATGGCTATAATTCTGCAAGCCTCGCGCATCAGCGAGATCTCGCGTTCTGACTTAACTGATACTGACATGAACTGCCTCCGAAATAATCCGAATTATTTTTCCAGCAGTGCAACGATCGCATCAAAAACCTCATTCATCGGCTGCGTTCCGTCCACCGTTTTCAGAATGCCCTGCGCGGTGTAATAATCGATCAGAGGCTGTGTCTGGTTATGGTAAACATCCAGACGTTTTTTCACGGTTTCCGCTTCGTCGTCGGCTCTCAGCACGACCGGACTCCCGCAGCGGTCACAAATGCCCTCGACCTTTGTCGGGATATTGACGATGTGATAGGTTGCACCACAGTTTAAACAGGCTCTTCTTCCGGACATTCTGGTGATGATATTCTCATCCGGCACATCCACGTCGATCGCATAGTCCATGCTCTCTCCGCGCGCATTCAGCGCTTCCGTCAGGCACTCCGCCTGCGGAATCGTCCGCGGAAACCCGTCGAGGATAAACCCATCCCTGCAATCCTCGTTGGAAATTCGGTCAACGACAAGATCACAGGTCAGCTCATCCGGAACCAGAAGTCCCTGATCCATATACACCTTTGCCTTTTTCCCAAGCTCCGTTCCCGCTTTCAGGTTGGCGCGAAAGATATCTCCCGTGGAGATGTGCGGAATCCCATATTTATCCGCGATCAGTTTTGCCTGTGTGCCTTTACCGGCACCCGGTGCCCCCAACATTATAATCTTCATATTGACCTCCTCTAAGACACAGAAGCGGAGATACCGGTTCCCCGAATATCTCCCACTCTCTGTATTGATTAATCATTTAAAAATCCTTTGTAATTGCGAACCAGCATCTGAGACTCGATCTGCTTTAAGGTCTCGATGATAACGCCCACGATAATGATCAGCGATGTACCGCCGAAGGATACGTCCGCGTTGAACACGCCCTCAAAGAAAATCGGGATGATTGCGACAATCACGAGACCGACTGCGCCGATAAAGATGATGTACTTCAGCATCTTTGTCAGATAGTCGCTGGTCGGCTTGCCCGGACGAATACCCGGAATAAAACCGCCCTGTTTTTTCAGGTTGTCTGCAACCTCAAGCGGGTTGAAGGTGATGGACGTATAGAAATACGCAAACGCAACAACCAGAACGATATAGATTCCCAGACCGATGTTGTTGATCGGCGTGTTGAAATCAAACCAGTTCGACTGTGTCAGCATATTCAGGATCTTTCCCCACACGGATGTCCCGCCGGTCTTGCCCAGCAGTTGGCAGATAATCACCGGAAACATCATCAGAGACTGTGCAAAGATGACGGGGATAACGCCGGCCGTGTTGACCTTCAGGGGAATCTGGGAGGACTGTCCGCCCACCTGCTTCCTGCCCATAACCTTGCGTGAATACTGGACAGGGATTCTCCGCTCTGCGCCTTGAAGCAGGACAACCAGAACGACCACCAGAACAATGATCGCCACGATGATCGCCGCATTCAGAACCGCTGTCGCGATCTCCTTCCCCTGTACAAACTGCCCGAACAATGTCGTCAGGTCGGACGGGAGTCTGGAGATAATATTGATCGTCAGGACAATGGAGATTCCATTCCCGACACCGCGCTCCGTGATGCGCTCACCGATCCACATGATCACGGTGGAACCCGCGGTCAGTGTGACCACGGTCATAATCACGTTCAGTGCATTAAACTCAGTGAAAAGACCCTGTCTCCCGAATGCAATGGACATAGCCAGAGATTCCATGATCGCCAGTCCGACGGTCAGGTATCTTGTAATCGCAGTCAGCTTTTTCCTTCCGTCCTCGCCGTCCTTCTGCCACTCCTCAAACTTCGGAATCGCGATGGTCAGCAGTTGGATGATGATGGATGATGTGATATACGGCGTGATATTCAGCGCAAAGACCGACATATTTTCAAAGGAACCGCCGGTGATCGCGTCAAAAAAGCCGAAGGCATTTCCTGAGTTCTCAGAAAACCACTCGGAGAAATACTCGCCGTTGATACCCGGAATCGTAATCTGAGACCCGATACGCACCACGATCAGCATCAGGAAGGTAAAGATGATTCTGTTTCTTATTTCCTTGATTTTAAATGCATTACGGACTGTCTGGAGCATTAGATCACCTCTGCTTTTCCACCCAGCGCTTCAATTTTTTCTTTTGCCGAACCACTGAATGCGTTAACCTGCACCGTAAGCTTCTTTGTAAGCTCACCGTTGCCGAGAATCTTGACGCCGTCTCTGGGATTTCTCACGATACCGGCCTCAACCAGTGTGTCAACAGTCACTACTGTGTCATTATCAAATGCTTCCAGCGAGGAAACATTCACAGCAATAATATCCTTGGTGTTTCTGTTTGTGAAACCTCTCTTCGGGATACGTCTGTAGAGAGGCATCTGGCCGCCCTCAAATCCGGGTCTCGGTGCTCCGGAACGTGCTTTCTGGCCCTTATGTCCGTATCCGGCGGTCTTTCCGTTCCCTGAGCCGTGTCCGCGGCCTCTGCGGAAACGATCCCCGTGTGTTGAACCCGCTGCGGGTTTTAAATTCGATAACTCCATCATGGCACCTCCTTACCTATTAAATTTCCTCAACTTTTACCAAATGGCTGACCTGACGGATCATGCCGCGGGTCGCCGCGTTGTCCGGAAGCTCGACTGTCTTGTTCAGCTTCTTTAAGCCGAGAGCTGCCACAGTCTTTCTGTGCTTCGGGATCGCACCAATCGTTGATTTTACAAGTGTGATTCTTAATTTATCTGCCATTGTCCTGTCCTCCTTAACCCAGTATCTCTTCCACAGACTTGCCGCGAAGTCTGGCTACTTCCTCCGGGGATTTCAGCTGGCGAAGTGCCTCGATCGTTGCCAGGACAACATTCTGCTTATTGTTGGAGCCCAGAGATTTGGTACGGATGTTTTTGATGCCGGCAAGCTCGCACACACTACGTGCGGGGCCGCCTGCGATAACGCCGGTACCTTCCGGGGACCGCTTCAGGAGCACGGATGCGCCTGTGTGCTTTCCGGTGGAATCATGAGAGATACTGTTGTTTTCATCCAGCTTCACCTCAATGAGATTCTTCATGGCATCCTCTTTTCCCTTGCGAACCGCCTCGGGAATTTCCTGTGCCTTGCCCAAGCCTGCGCCGACATGACCGTTCCGGTCACCTACGACAACCAACGCTGTGAAACGCATATTCCGTCCGCCCTTCACAACCTTTGTTACACGCTTGATCGCCACGGTTTTTTCTTCTAGTTCAAACTGATCCGGGTCAATAATTGCTCGTTTCATCGTCGCTCTCCCTCCCTGTTAAAAGTTTAATCCGGCTTCACGCGCCGCATCTGCCAGTGTCTGAACCTTGCCCTGATAGATATAACCGCCTCTGTCAAAAACAACGGTGGTGATACCCTTCTCTAGTGCCTTCTTTGCAATGGCTGTACCGACTGCCTTCGCCGCGTCCACGTCGTCTGTATACTTCAGCGCGGATTTGATATCCTTTTCCATGGTGGAAGCTGCGCAGAGAGTAACCTGAGCGTCGTCGTCAATAATCTGGACGTACATGTGCTTGTTGCTCCGGAAGACTGCCAGGCGTGGCCGTGCAGCAGTTCCCGCTAAATGATTCCGCATTCTTCTGTGCTTTTTCACACGAACATCTGCTCTTGATTTTTTATTTATCATTACCTGTCACACCTCCAATTATTTCTTGCCGGTCTTACCAACTTTGCGACGGATCACTTCATCGGCATACTTGATACCCTTGCCCTTATACGGCTCCGGGCTCCTCTTGCTTCGGATCTCTGCTGCGTACTGGCCGACCTTTTCCTTGTCGATGCCCTTCACAGTAATCTTATTTCCATCTACGACGGACTCCAGCCCCTCCGGGTCTGTCATCTCCACCGGATGAGAATATCCCAGCGTCAATGTCAGCTTTTTGCCGGACTTGGCAGCCCTGTAACCGACACCGTTGATCTCCAGCACCTTGGCATAGCCCTCGGTCACACCGATGACCATGTTGTTGATCAGGGTTCTTGTCAATCCATGCAGTGACTTCATTTTCTTCAGGTCGTTCGGTCTGGATACGACAATCTCACTGCCTTCCTGTTTGATCTCCATCTCCTCCGGAAGCACTCTCTCCAGTGT
>JAJQBM010000098.1 GCA_021203285.1 Clostridiales bacterium
ATCATATATTACGCATTTTGTTCCAAATTATTACAAATTTGTTAAGAAACTTTTCAGAGATTATAACAGCCGTTTTCAGGTATGTCAAGGGTATTTTATCAAAAATGGGGGATCATCCCAAAAAACATCCCGTTTTTGGCGCAAAAATGGGGCAAAAACCGAATTTTCGCCCCATTTTTTCATTTTTCTGCCGGCATATTTTTTACAAACGTTTTAACAATTCTTCTCGCGTCTCCTCGTATCCCGGCTTTCCGAGTAGCACAAACATATTTTTCTTGTAGCTCTCCACGCCCGGCTGGTTAAACGGATTCACACCGAGCAGATATCCGCTGACGCCCACGGCAAATTCAAAGAAGTAAAACAGCTCTCCCAGAGAATACTCGTCCTGCGCGGGAATCTTCACCAGAAGATTCGGGACAGAACCGTCCGTGTGCGCCATGATCGTACCATTCATAGCACAGTCATTGACAAAATTCATATCCTTTCCGGCCAGATAATTCAGGCCGTCCAGATCGGACGCTTCCTCCTGAATCGTCGGCGCCTCGGCCGGTGATTCCATCGAGAGCACTGTCTCGTACATGATACGGGATCCGTCCTGAATAAACTGTCCCATGGAGTGGAGATCTGTGGTCAGATCCACGGATGCCGGGAAGATTCCCTTCTGATCCTTGCCCTCGCTCTCGCCGTACAACTGTTTCCACCACTCACTGACATAGTGGATGCTCGGCTCATAATTCGCCAGCACCTCAACCGACTTTCCTTTGCGGTGCAGGATATTCCGGATCGCCGCATACTGCATCGCGTCATTCTCCGCAAACGGCTTTTCAATCGCAAGCGCGCGACCTGCCGCAGCGCCTTCCATCAGTTGATCGATATCCGCTCCGCTCACCGCGATCGGAAGCAGTCCCACCGCCGTGAGAACAGAAAACCGTCCGCCGATATCATCCGGAACGACAAATGTCTCATATCCCTCCTCGGTGGCAAGAACCTTCAGCGCGCCCCGCGCCTTATCCGTCGTGGCATAGATCCGGCCTGCCGCCGCCTCTTTCCCATACTTTTTCTCCAGTACCTCCTTAAAGATCCGGAATGCAATGGCAGGCTCCGTCGTTGTGCCGGACTTTGAAATGACATTCACGGAGAAATCGCGGTCTCCGATCACATCCAGAATCCCCTTCAGGTAGGAACCGCTGATATTGCTGCCCGCGTAGTAGATCTCCGGGGTCTTGCGCTGTTCTCTGGAGATATTATTGTAAAACCCGTGACGGAGGAACTCGATCGCCGCTCTCGCGCCGAGATAAGAGCCGCCGATACCGATCACGACCAGCACCTCGGAATCGCCCTGAATCTTCGCCGCAGCCTTTTTGATGCGTACAAACTCTTCCTTATCATAATCAGTCGGGAGATCGATCCATCCCAGGAAATCATTTCCCGCACCGGAACGGGAGAGCAGAAGCTGTCTCGCGTTCTCCGCCAGTCCGCTCATGTTTGCCACTTCCTCCTCACGGATAAAAGAAGCTGCCCTGCTGTAATCAAATGTAATTTTCTTCATATATCGCTCCTTTGTATGTATATGTTGACGCTTTCGCCCTACGGGGACATTGTATCAAACGAGGCAGTGTATTTCAAGGAAAAATCTCCCGGATCACATTCCCGAAAAGCTCCTCGTCCCGATACTGCGCCGTCGGCCTTCCGCCCCCTGTCGGCTCCGCTGCAGACGGCCGCCCCGCAGGCTCCGCCTCCGTTGTCCGTCCGCCATGGCTCAGGACAGCCTTTGTTACCTCCCGCGTCTTCTCCGTCAGCTCCCGAATCTGTCTTCTGCATCTTCTCACCGCAAACAGCGCTGCAATCATCAGTAGAAAGATACACGCCAGCATACCGACCGCCAGATCGTCCCGGTAGACCGTGTACATTGATACCGCCAAATGAAATAATGTTTCCATCTGATGCCCTCCTTTCTGCTGTATAAGTGTAACAGAATTCCACTCCCGAAAAAAGAGGGACAGGCCATGTTTTCGCCGCAAGTTGCGACTGAATATCCCACAAATCGTCCCGGTAATGCCCGTCTCGCATCCGGCTCCGGCCGATAATTTAAAAGGAAATGATTGTTGACTTTTCAATTTTAATGTATAGTATATAGGGAAAAGAAATACGAGAGGAAAACGGCATGAAAAAAATCATTCTCACCGGCGGCGGAACCGCCGGGCATGTGACTCCGAACATCGCTCTGATGCCCCGTTTGAAGGAATTGGGCTATGAAATATACTACATCGGATCGTATCACGGGATTGAAAAAGAGCTGATTGGAAAGGAAAACATCCCGTACTACGCGATCTCTTCCGGGAAACTCCGCAGGTACTTCGATCCCAAGAACTTCTCGGATCCGTTTAAGGTGGTCAAAGGCTACGCGCAAGCGCGGCAGCTAATGTTTCGGCTGAAACCGGACATCGTCTTTTCAAAGGGCGGTTTTGTCAGTGTGCCCGTCGTTCTGGCGGCCAAACATGTAAAGGTGCCGGTGATCATCCACGAATCCGACATCACGCCGGGGCTTGCCAACAAGCTCTCGATCCCGTCAGCTACGAAAATATGCTGCAACTTTCCGGAGACGCTGGAACATCTCCCGGAAGGGAAAGCCGTCGTGTCCGGCTCCCCCATCCGCCGGGAACTGCTGCACGGGGACCGGCAGAAAGCCTATACATACACCGGCTTCACATCGGATCTGCCGGTTATCCTGATCATCGGCGGCAGTCAGGGCTCCCAACTGATCAATGAGACGGTCCGCAGGCTGCTCCCTGACCTGCTCCCCCGCTGGCAGATCATTCATCTCTGCGGAAAGGGCAATCTGGATCCGACGCTCCATCACAGAACCGGATACGTACAGTACGAGTACATGAATGAGGAGCTGGCAGGCCTCTTTGCGATTGCCGATCTGGTCATCTCCCGCGCCGGCGCCAATGCAATCTGCGAGCTACAGGCACTGGGCAAACCGAATATCCTGATCCCGCTGTCGCGCGCAGCCAGCCGCGGCGACCAGATCCTCAACGCGAAATCCTTCGAGAAGCAGGGATTCAGCTATGTTCTGGAGGAAGAGGAGCTCAGCGAAAAAACGCTTGCTGACGCCATCTCCTCAGTCTGGGAGAATCGTCAGACCTATATCTCAGCCATGCAGGAAAGCCGGAAATCGGATGCCATCGAGATCATCGTCGATCTGATCGAGCAGCTCCGAAAGCAATGAGGCTTCCGACAGTATCAGCTATGCCGACATCTCAAATATGAAAACCATTCCGCAGGGAGACTCCGTCAGCAGAGTTTACGCGAGCTCCCTGCACACCTCTGCAATCTCCTCCTCGGACAAATTCGCATGATTCCATCCGAGCTTTTCCTCGTTCCCATCACCAATATAACGCGGGATCAGATGCATGTGGAAATGAAAGACAGTCTGTCCGGCCACCGTTCCATTGTTCTGCACAATATTAAATCCGGCACATTTTAAGACATCCGTCATCTTCGTGGCAAGCTTTTTCGCCAAGACAAAAACCTTCGAGGCATACTCATCCGGCAGATCATAAATATTCGCCGCGTGGTACTTCGGCAGAATCAGCGCATGTCCCCGTGTCGCCGGGCTGGCGTCCAGAATAACCGTGAACATCTCGTCCTCATAGATCACATTGGTCGGAATGTCTCCGCAGGCCAGTTTGCAGAAAATACAATTGTCATCCTTCATCATTGAAAACCTCCTGTCGCAATTCATCTCATCTGTGATTCAAAATCACCGTTTACTGTGTTTTAAGTATAAAGAATTCACCCTGAAAAATCAATCCATTCCGACAGACCGCCGACACAATACCGAGAATTCCTCCGTGGCAAAGACCAGACTGTCTCCCTCACGCACCTCCGTCGGTGTATTCATCGGTATCAGTTTGCGGTTCAGATAGGTTCCGTTCGTTGAATTATAGTCTTCTATAAAAAGCCTGTCCTCCTGCAGAGACAATCTGGCATGAATCCGGCTGACCGTTCTGGACTGCAGCACCCCGTTTACCTTCTGACTGTCTGTGCCGATCCAGAACGGAAAATCCGTCAGGCAGATATCCTTCTCCATCCCATCTCCCCGGTACGCCAGTTCCCATGTCTTTACCAGATTCTGTTCCGAGAAAACCTCTGTCTGCCCGCTCCCACCGATATTTTCTGCCGCGTAGAGAATTTCCCGCTCCTCCTCCAGAATTTCCCTATCCCGGATTTTTTTCTTTCCGCGCCGTTCTTTTCTTCGGCGCCCGCGTTCCTGCGGCGCTTCCTCCGTCGGAAAATCCGGCTCGCTCCGATCTGCGGGGAGCAGACTGTTGTTTTTCTTTTCATACTCTGTCCGCTCCGCATCCGCCCCTTCATATGCAGAGCGATTCACGGCTCCGGCTAACCCCTTTCCGGCAGGTATATTTTCCTCCCGGGCTGCCTGCAGATACTCCACACAGTCCGAAATCACAAAATCCGGCTGTGAACAACGCTCATACATCTCATACCCGATCCGGACGGCGGCCGGTTCCGAGTGATCCAGCTTTTGAAGGATCTCCTCAAATAACTCCTTCACCCACTGTGTCCGCTCTTCCCGAAG
Organism: Clostridiales bacterium; assembly: GCA_021203285.1. GTDB lineage: Bacteria > Bacillota > Clostridia > Lachnospirales > Lachnospiraceae > Eubacterium_I. Next base: position 4,604 of record JAJQBM010000098.1, read on the forward strand.
GCCCGGTATATAACAAAAGCGGAGCTGTTTTGAAAAACGGTCAAAATAAATCATCCCCGTCGAAAAATAAATATCCGCATCATCCAACAGATATTCTTCCATAACAGACTTCATCCCGATCAGGTTTTCCAGCAGGAGGCACAGTTGTTTTTTTCCCACCGCCTCCAGAGAATACTGACGCTCCAGAGACTGCATCCCCGTCACATCATACCAGTATTCAACTTTTCCATCCTCTATGATCACCTGAAACTGCAAAAGGCAGGGGATCTGATATGCTCCCCATATGGTAGACATTGAAAATATTCAAAATCTACTATATG
>JAJQBM010000003.1:0-2509 GCA_021203285.1 Clostridiales bacterium
CACATCCACGCACTGGCAGCCGCCGTAATAGCGCTTCGCCGGATAGCCCTCCGCATATTTATTCGTCATCACGCTGCCCTGTGCTTCCCGGATCGCCGGGCTCACCCAGTTTTCAGACGCGATCAGCTCGATGTGATCATTCTGGCGGCGCAGCTCCGCGTCGATCGCGTCCGCCACCTCGGGGTCAACAAGTCGAATTTCCTCTGTTCCGTACATTCTCTTTCCTCCATGGTTCTGTTTTGTCTATCGATTCAGCAATCAATGCGCCAATACTCAACGTGCATAATTATAAACAATGTAAAGCCAAATATCAATCTTTTTTTCCAGTATGTCCCGCACGCCGGCTTTTCATCCGTCCTACCGCTGAATCGCCGCCGCAAACGCGGACATCATCTCGGAGATCTTGATCTCCTGCGGACATACCGCCTCACAGCTCCTGCATCCGATGCAGGCGGACGGCCATTTCTCCTCCGGCGTCGGTCCCAGAAGCCAGGCGGGTACCGCCAGCTTCCCACTGGTCAGCGCCTGATCGTTGTACACCGAGATCAGATTCGGGATGTCCAGCCTCTGCGGGCAGTAGCTCGTGCAATACCGACAGGCCGTGCAGGGAAGCGTCTTCTCATTGAACATCTCGTCCTTCACCGCCATCAGGCCGTCCCACTCCGCCTTTGTGAGCGGCTCCTCCGTCTGGAATATCTCAATATTCTGTTTTAGCTGCTCCATATTCGACATGCCGGAGAGCGTCACACCGATGGTCGGGATGGTCTGCAGAAAGCGGAATGCCCATCCCGGAACCGACTCATCCGGCCGCATTGCCTTCAGCTTCGCAGCGTATTCCTCCGCCAGCGTGGCCAGCTTGCCGCCCCGCAGCGGTTCCATGACCCAGACCGGAATCCCGTACTCGCCCAGCAGCTCGATCTTACGCTTTGCCTCCTGATAGTCGTAGTCGATCCAGTTGAGCTGAATCTGGCAGAACTCGATATCCTGCCCGTAGGCTTCCAGAAAGCGTTTCGTGATCTCATAATCTCCGTGGACGGAAAATCCGAGGTGGCGGATCCGCCCGTTGCGCTTCTGCTCCATCAGATAAGAATACAGACCGTTGCTCTCATCATCCAGATAGGGATCGATGTTGACTCCATTGACATTGTGGAACAGGTAAAAATCAAAGTAATCCACCTGACATTTTCTGAGCTGTTCCTCAAAAATCTCCTCCCCCTTCGGGATGTTGGTCGGATCATATCCCGGAAACTTCGATGCCAGATAAAAGCTGTCTCTGGGGTAGTCCTTCAAAATCTTTCCCATAACGATCTCCGACTGCCCGTTGTGGTAGCCGTATGCCGTATCATAATAATTGATGCCGTGCTTCATGGCATAATCCACCATCTCCCGCACTGCCGCCTCGTCGATGGCAGCCTCCTGTCCGCCGATGGTCGGCAGACGCATCGCGCCGAGCCCCAGAGTAGACAGCTCCAGATCCTGAAACTTTTTGTAAACCATACTGTATCCCTCCTTCTCAAAAAACCTTATCTTTTCACTCCGCGGCCGCCTGAATGATCAGCGTGCCGTCCTCGTCCAGTCCGCAGGAGACCCATGCCACCTCGTCGTTGTCGCCCAGATTGCCGTCCTCGTCCGCGTACCAATAGTAGACGCCGTCCTCTCCCAACTCATAATCTCCGTAGGCGGTAGTCAGCTCCTCCGCCATCGCTGCCAGCTCCGCATCGGAAATCCCGTTGTCTTCGCTGGTAAACACCATCGTCTCTACCCGGTCTTCGCCGTCGAACACAAAGGTTCCGACATGGTCGAAGAGCTCGTAATCCACCTCCACACCGGTCTCATAGAAGTCCGCGCCGTGATAGAAATAATCGCCGTAACTGTCGTCCAGCTCATCCGTATTTTCATAGACATCCAGGCCGATTGCCGCCACCAGATAATCCACCGCGATGGCGTGAGTCGTCATCTCCGCCTGGCCCGCATCGAGCGACTGCTGCCGCTTCACAACAGAAATCAGGATAACAGCCGCAACCCCCACAAAAAAGAAGATCGGCGGTATCAACTGTTTTCGCACTTCATGCCTTCTCACCGCATACATCCTGAGTTCATGATCCTGCTCTGTTTCTTTCTTACGCATAAAAATCCTTTCCCTCAAGCCGGGCTCCCCTGAATTATGATATTAAAAATCCTCTTCTATAACCTGTATCTCTAAAAAATCAAACGGAATCTGTTCAATAAAACTATCCTGATAAAACCGCGTCTTTGCATGTCTCCTGAACTCATCGACATTCGATTCCAGCCAGATCGGTTTTCCCAGGTCGAACGCATAACAGACCTCGTCCAGCGCATGAAAAATCTTGTGTGTCCGCGTGTCATCGCTGTCGTCGCAGACCGTCATGTCCCGCAGCATGCGGTTACTTTTCCATTCTTTTGCCCACAGTCGCATACCATTCTCCGATCACATCTTCTGCCGCATGGCTTCACAGACAACACTCTCTTCCGGTTCATCCCGGGCATC
>JAJQBM010000003.1:2519-4899 GCA_021203285.1 Clostridiales bacterium
TACCCGCCGCGGCTCTGCCGGTCCGCCTCGTACATCAGAATCCCCGCTGCCATAGCCGCATTCAGGGATTCCACCTTTCCGTGCATGGGGATGCGGATCCGGCGGTCGGCAAGCGCTGCCGTCTCCTCTTTCAGCCCGTTGCCCTCATTCCCGATCAGAAACGCCGTGCTGCCGGTATAATCCTCCTCGTCGTAGCACCGGCTTCCCTTCAGGTACGCGGCGTACACGCGGATATCCCGGGATTTAATTTCCCGAATGGTCTCCGGCAAATCCTCTGTGATATAAAACGGCACGCGGTAAATGCTTCCCATTGTGGACCGGATGGTCTTCGGGTTGTAGATGTCCGCTGTAAAACGATCCATGATCACACCTGCGATGCCCGCGCCCTCGCCGACGCGCAGCATCGTGCCCAAATTGCCGGGATCCTGTATGTTTTCCAGAATCAGCCATACGCCGCCGGGCGCTCCCAGAACATCGGAAAGGCGGTACCAGCGCATCCGCATCAGGCACAAAATCCCCTGCGGGGTCTGCGTGTCGGAGACATGGCCGAACACCGCATCCGACAGGACTTCATACCGTCTTCCCTCAAGGAGCGCAGCATTTTCCGGATCACCGAGGAAGGAGGCCGACACATAGATACGCTCGATCTCCTCAGCGGGAGCCTCGCGGAACATGCGAACCCCCTCCGCCACATAGAGCTGCTGCTGTCTGCGCTCCTTCGCCTTCTTTTTCAACTGGGTGAGCGTGTGGATCTGCGCATTCGCCGTACTTGTAATCATCACTACAGCCTGCCCGCCAGCTCATACTGGTACTCGGAAAACTCATTCGTCATCGCAAGCGCCTCATCGATATCATAGTCCACAAACGCGCCGCCGTTGTGCGCGACCACACGGTTTGTCTTGCCCTCGCAGAGCAGATCTACCGCCATGGCGCCCATGGTGGTGGCGTACACACGATCTTTGCAGGTCGGGCTCCCGCCGCGCTGCATATGCCCCAGAATCGTCGCCCTGGTCTCCATACCCGTGGCCGCCTCAAACCGCCGCGCCATGGAGGTGGAGTGGCCGATTCCTTCCGCGTTGATGATGATATAGTGCTTCTTCCCGCGCTTCCGGTTGGCAATGATATCATCCACGATCTTCTGCTCATCGTAACCGTACTTCTCGGGGATCAGCACCTGCTCCGCCCCGTTGGCCAGACCGCACCACAGTGCGATGTAGCCCGCATGACGCCCCATCACCTCAATGATGCTGCAGCGCTGATGGGAGGAAGCGGTATCGCGGATCTTGTCGATGGCCTCCATCGCCGTAGTACTCGCCGTGTCAAAGCCAATCGTATAATCGGTGCAGGCACTATCCAGCTCGATCGTCCCCGGAACGCCGATCGTGTTGATCCCGTGCTCCGCCAGCTTCTGCGCTCCGCGGAAGGAGCCGTCGCCGCCGATGACGACAATCCCGTCAATCCCCTGCTTTCTGCAGACCTCTGCGCCGCGCTGCTGTCCCTCCTCGGTACAGAACTCCAGACAGCGGGCGGTCTGAAGGATGGTGCCGCCGCGCTGGAGAATATTCGAGACGCTCTGGGCGTTCATGTCAATGATGTCCTCATCGAGCAGTCCCGCGTATCCCCGCATGATTCCTTTTACCTGCTTCCCTTTTGCGAGCGCCTCCCGGACCACTGCCCGGATCGCGGCATTCATGCCCGGCGCGTCGCCGCCGCTGGTCAATACACCGATGGTCTGTACTTCTTTTCCCATAACCGATCCTCCTGTAAAAAACCTCCGCTCTCCTGTCCGGGAAAGCGGAGGTCTGGAAACCATTTTATTTTGTCATATCCGCTGCCTTGCCCGCACTGCCCAGAACGTTCAGAATCTTGTGGGCGACCATGTCTTTCACAGCCTGACGAGCCGGTTTCAGATACTGGCGGGGATCAAAATGATCCGGATGCTCCGCAAAGTATTTACGGATATTGCCTGTCATGGCAAGACGGATATCGGAGTCGATATTGATCTTGCAGACGGAAAGCTCAGCCGCATGGCGAAGCTGCTCTTCCGGAACACCGATGGCTCCCGGCATATTTCCGCCGTATTTATTTACCATCTCGACGAACTCCTGCGGAACGGAAGAAGAACCGTGGAGAACGATCGGGAAGCCGGGAAGGCGCTTGGTGCACTCTTCCAGAACGTCAAAGCGAAGCTGCGGCTTGGTGCCGGGCTTGAACTTGTATGCGCCGTGCGAGGTGCCGATCGCGATCGCCAGAGAGTCGCATCCGCTTCTGGAAACGAACTCCTCCCCCTCTTCCGGACGGGTGTACATCTCCTTGCCGGCCTCACCACAGACCTCATCCTCAACACCGGCCAGTGTGCCGAGCTCAGCCTCGACGACAA
>JAJQBM010000169.1 GCA_021203285.1 Clostridiales bacterium
AGTATAGAAAATCAAACTCAAAGGAGGGACAAGGAATGCTGTTTCAGACGACACAAGACCACGAAGAACTGCGCAGTCGAATCCGCAAATTTGCCGAGGAGGAAGTAAAGCCCCTGGCGTTTATGCTGGATCAGAACAACGAATTTCCCGCGGAAGCGGTGAAAAAGCTGGGCGAGCTGGGCCTGATGGGAATCCCCTACCCGGTTGAATACGGCGGAGCCGGACTTGACGTATTAAGCTACGCCATCGCCGTGGAGGAGCTGGCCCGGGTGGACGGCGGTACCGGCGTTATCCTCTCAGCCCATGTATCTCTGGGATCCTATCCGATCTTCGCCTACGGCACAGAGGAACAGAAGAAGAAATATCTCGTCCCTCTGGCAAAGGGAGAAAAAATCGGCGCCTTCGGCCTGACGGAGCCCAACGCCGGTTCGGACGCAGGCGGCACAGAGACGACCGCCGTCGACAAGGGCGACCACTATCTCTTAAACGGAGGCAAAATCTTCATCACCAACGCGCCGAAGGCCGACACCTACGTCGTCTTCGCCGTCACCACACCGAACATCGGCACGAGAGGCATCTCCGCCTTCATCGTGGAGAAGGGTTGGAAGGGATTTGAGTTCGGCGACCACTATGGCAAGCTGGGTATCCGTTCCTCCTCCACCGCGGAGCTGATCTTCAACGACGTGAAGGTTCCGAAGGAAAACCTTCTCGGAAAAGAGGGGCAGGGATTCAAAATCGCCATGTCCACGTTGGACGGCGGCCGAATCGGGATCGCGGCGCAGGCGCTGGGCATCGCGCAGGGCGCGTTCGAGCAGGCCCTCACCTACGCAAAGGAGCGCAACCAGTTCGGAAAACCCATCGCGGCGCAGCAGGCGGTTTCCTTTAAACTGGCTGACATGGCGACAAAGCTGCGGTGCGCGCGCTTCCTTGTCTACTCCGCAGCGGAGTTAAAGGAAAACCATGTCCCCTACGGCACCGAGTCCGCGATGGTGAAAATGTACGCCTCCGACATCGCGCTGGAGGTCACCAATGACGCGGTTCAGATCTTTGGCGGCACCGGCTACCTGAAGGGCATGGATGTGGAGCGGATGTACCGCGATGCCAAGATCACCACGATCTACGAGGGCACCAACGAGATTCAGCGTGTGGTTATCGCTTCCGCGCTGGTCGGGAAAATGCCGAAGGGCAGCGGCGGCAGCCGTGCCGTGGCGAAAAAACCGGCGCCGATCACCGGCGTCCGCAAAAAGCAGATTTACAAGGGCGACGCCGGGGAGAGCGTCAATGCTCTGGTCGCGGCGCTCACTAAGGACGGCTACGATTTCTCCGTCGGAATTCCCGCCGACACCCCGATCGCTCAGGCGGAACGCGTTGTCTCCGCAGGAAAGGGCATCGGAGACAAGAAAAATATGAAGCTGATCGAACAACTTGCCAAGGCAGCCGGAACGGCGATGGATTCCTCTCGCCCGGTGGCAGAAACCCTGAAATATGTACCGCTCGACCGCTATGTGGGCATGTCCGGACAAAAATTCAAAGGCAACCTCTATATCGCCTGCGGTATCTCCGGAGCGACACAGCACCTGAAGGGCATCAAGAATGCCTCCACCATCGTGGCGATCAACAAAAACGGCAACGCCCCCATCTTCAAGAACTGCGACTACGGCATTGTGGGTGATGTCAACGAGGTTCTCCCGCTGTTAGCGGAAGCGCTGGGACTGGAAGAAAAGCAGCCCGCCCCGCCCATGGTCAAAATGAAGCGCCCGCAGGTGCCGAAGCCGGAACCGATCGGCAAGCGCTATGTCTGCGGCGGATGCGGCTATGAATATGTGCCGGAGCTCGGAGACGAGGATGCCGAGATCGCGCCCGGAACCCTGTTTGAACAGCTTCCGGAGGACTGGGTCTGCCCGGAATGTGCGGAAACCAAAGATCAGTTTATTGAAGCGTAGAGAGGAGGAGCATTATGTATTGTGTGAGAGAAGTCACTGAAAATCTATATTGGGTCGGCGCCAACGATCACCGACTGACTCTGTTTGAAAATATTCACACGATCCCCAGAGGCGTCAGCTATAATGCGTACCTTCTGATGGATGAGCATACCGTTCTGTTCGACACGGTGGACTGGTCCGCCTGTCGGCAGTTGCTGGAGAATATGGACTATCTCCTGCAGGGACGCCCGCTGGACTACCTTGTCATCAACCACACGGAGCCCGACCACGGCGCCAGCATTGAAGAAATCCTGCTTCGCCATCCGAAGGTAAAGGTCATCTCCACGGAGAAATCCTTCATGTTCATGCGCCAGTTTGGTTTTCATGTGGACGAACACGAGCTGATCGAGGTAAAGGAAGGGGACACCTACTGCTTCGGCGGCCACACCGTCACCTTCGTGGCCGCGCCGATGGTACACTGGCCGGAAGTCATGGTCACCTTTGATGTCACCAACGGCGTACTCTTTTCCGCGGACGCCTTCGGCTCCTTCATCGCGCTGGACGGCAAGCTCTTCGCCGACGAGGTAGACTTTGACCGCGACTGGATCGACGAAGCGCGCCGCTACCTCACCAACATCGTCGGAAAATACGGGCCGCACATCCAGCTCCTCCTGAAAAAAGCAGGCGGCATTCTGGATCAGATCAAATACATCTGCCCGCTCCACGGACCGGTCTGGCGCAAAGACCTGATGTATTTTATCGAGAAATACGACAAGTGGAGCCGCTATGAGCCGGAGGTCGACGGCGTAATGATCGTCTACGCCTCCATGTACGGCAACACCGAGGCAGCCGCTCAGGCGCTGGCCGCAAAGCTCTGCGAAAAGGGCTGCACCAACACCGCGGTCTACGATGTGTCCAACACGCACACCTCGTACCTGATTTCCGAGGCATTCAAATACAGCCACATTGTGCTGGCCTCCGTGACCTACAATCTGGGAATTTATCCGGTGATGCACAACCTGCTCATCGACATGAAAGCCCTGAACCTCCAGAACCGCACCATCGCCATCATCGAGAACGGTTCCTGGGCCTGCAAATCCGGCGACCTGATGCAGAAGTTCATCGACGACGAGATGAAAAATATGACCGTCCTGAACGAGAGACTGAGCATGGCCTCCTCTCTGGGCGGCGACAAGGCGGCCGAGCTGGAATCGCTGGCGGATGCACTGGTGGAGTCCGTGAACGCCGGGCAGAACGGATAAACCTCCTCATTTGACCGGGAAATGGCTGTACCTAACATATATTCATGACCGAAAAAACGGCAGCATGACAGAGAAAATTCTCCTCTGTCATGCTGCCGTTCATTTCGCTTTTCTTCTTCTAATACGTAAACCGCACTGCCGTCCCGTATGCAATCACCTCTGCAGCACCCTGCATGATCGCAGAGGAAGCGTAGCGGACATTCACGATCGCATCGGCGCCGAGTCCTTCCGCTTCCGATACCATCCGCTCTGTCGCAATCGCGCGGGCTTCGCTCATCATATCGTTATAGGCTTTCAGCTCTCCGCCCACCAGCGTCTTTAAACCTTGCGAGATATCCTTCCCGACATTCTTTGCCCGAACCGTGCTGCCCTTCACCAGCCCCAGCATCTCCAGCTTTTTCCCGGAAATATAATCTGTGTTCACTAAGATCATTTCTTTCTCCTCCCCTTCGCTCTTATATTCGATGGATTCTATCATCAACATAAACGATGTGATATATTCCTGTCAATACCGGAATTTTGCTTTTTATTCCTCGCTATGTCGCCATGTTAATTCTTCCCATGTTCCCTCCTCAGCAATCTCCCCGTTTCTGAGAACAAATATTTTATCATACAGTTTCATATTCTCTGCAAACAGATGATGTGTAATCATCAAAATCCCCAGGTCTGCCAGACGCAGAATATTCCGCTCTATCTCCCTCGCATTCTGATTATCCAGAGATGCCGCGATCTCATCAAATATCATAAACTCCGGATCTGTCGAAAGACTGCGTTCCAACGCAATCCGCTGCAATTCCCCTCCGGACACATTTCTGCCGTCTTCCTCCAGAAAAGTATCCTCGTGATTCTGAAGTTTTTCCAACACCTCCTCAAGACAGGCCTCATGGATGATCTCTCCCCAGCATTGTTCCGTACATGCTTTCCCAAGCAAAACATTATTCCGTATGCTATCCTGAAAAACAGAGATATTCTGCTCCTGATAGGCTATTTTCTGATACAGCAATTCCTCCTTCACATCCTGAACACGCCTGCCATTTACGGTAACCATACCCTCATCCGCCTCCAGAAAACCAGCCAACAGCTTTGCCAGCGTACTTTTTCCGGATCCGCTGTCCCCGATCAGCGCATATTTTTTTCCGTATTCAAGAACCATACAGATATCTTTCAACACCGGCGTACCATTCCGGTATCCGTAAAAAACATGATCAGCTCTCACTTCTTTGAGAGGCTCGGCAAAGGAAATTTTTCCTTCCGGCCGCTCTATCTCGTCCTCAAATTCACGCTCATTCCTCCGGTATAATTTTCTCCCTGTACGATAGGCAAGCAGGTAACCCGGCAGCATTTCAAAGGGATACATAACGCCGCCCAAAAGCTGACTTAAAGAAGTAATATAGCCGACACTCAGCCGACCCCTGATCAAAAGCAGCATTGCAAAGATAATAATCAACACAAAACTCAGTTCACTGATCCCCATGGAGACCGCCTGAACCAGACCCGCCATCCGTTTTCGCGCGTCTTCTTTATCCCGAAGCTTTTCTGATACAGAGTCATATTTCTTTCTTTGATCTTCGAACAAACCAAAAACACAAATAACCGTAAAATTACTGACTGCTTCCCCTATTTTATTTAAATGCTCCTCTCTCTGTATCTGGAAGAGAGAGAGGAGCATTTAAATTAAATAGGGGAAGCAGGCAGTTATTT
>JAJQBM010000230.1 GCA_021203285.1 Clostridiales bacterium
CCCATAACCAGAGCTGTTCCTAACATTCCGAAATCCATAACATTTTCTCCTTTACTTTTTTACATATGAATTTGTTAAATTTATTCTTTAAACGGTTCATATTTATGACCGCTCCAATTGATACCAACGTGTGACGAAAACTCCAGTGTATTCAGACGAACGCCATGCACAATCACCGAAAGCAGGTTCAGAATCATGTTCAGGCCATGTCCGAATATCAGGATAAATATTGCGAGGAAGATTAATATCATGTGTCCCGTGAATCCTCCGGCCATCTGGTTGAATGTCTCTGCGATCGCGGCTCCCGCAAGTCCTACTGCCCAGAGGCGGATGTAGGATACAATATCGGAAAAGACATTTACTATGCCCAGCAGCATGGAAATGATATTCTTCATACTTTCCACCAGAGATTTCACGATACTGCCTTCATAATTGGCAAATACAAAGTACATCACAAATCCGACAGCCACCAGCACAATGGAAATCGTTCCGACCGGTATGCCGTTGATCACTCTGTCGAGTCCGAATACCGCACCGTTCACAACAAGGGTCAGCACCACATAGAACATACCGATGACCTGCATCAGGGATCCGATGTCACTGAGTACAAGCAGTGAGCGGCGGTCGCGGATGATACCGAGTATATGGGCAATGGACAGTTGAATCAGCGCCAGCACAAAGCAGAAAATCTGCAGATTCTGCGCAGTCGTAAGACCAGCCTCTCCATTGGTCCAGAACGGATACCAGATCGTGTCCTCGTATACGTTGGATATGATCGGCAGCGATATCTTTTGCAGCCATTGCGGCACCAGTGCCACATCCACGCCAAACCATGAGCATGTCAGTATTCCCCAGACGATCGTGACGACTCCGAAAAGAATAATCAGCTTCGACCATGCCGAAGGAGACTTTCCGGACTTGATCGCCGGCAGGAACATCGCAACGCCCAAAAGTGTGATGAGCGCGCCGTATCCGCCGTCTCCGAAAATAATTCCGGAGAAGATAAGCATGAACACGAGGAAATATCCTGAAATATCCTGCTCGTAATAGCCCGGCACCGTACCGAGGAAGTCCGTCAGCGGATAAATCAGGCTGACGAATTTGTTGTTATGCAGCTTGGTCGGAACATTGTCCTCCATCGTCGGATCCTCTGAAACAATGCCCCATGCATTTTCCTTCGCAACTGCCTTCAGCCGATCCATATCTTCCTCCGGCACATAGCCGTTTAAGATCGCCAAAACAGGCGCGTTCTCCGGAAGGTCGGACAGTTCCGCCTCCTCCATTCCGCGGAGATAAGCGTCAAACTCAATCTCCTTGTTGTCCGTAGCAAGTACATCCTTCATCGCCGGAATGTACTTCATATAGCCGCGAATCTCGTCATCGAGTTCAGCGATACGCTTCTGCCCTTCCTCAATCTGAGCTGTAAGCTCCTGTGTGGATGCCGACGGGAGCTGGATCCTGCGTGCGCTGTCGGGAAGCGCCGGCTTCTCAGCCGAACTCTCATCCTCAACAACCAGCATATAGGTCTTACTCTTGTCATGACCCACGAGCAATGTCCTGATCTCTGCGTCTACAGAGACATACTCTTTCGATGAGATTTCGTACATCGACAAGACAATGCCCTTCCCGGCAAGATACTCAAAATCTGCCGGATTTATCTCTCCCCAGCTTTCATGCTGCTCCAGTTCCGCCTTCGCAGAGATACATGCGTTCTGACAGTCCTTTTTCTCAGCGCCCCACGCGACAACCTTCCTTGCGGCCGAGAGTGCCTCGGCGGAAGACATTTCCGTCTTCTCCAGCTTCTTCATGGCTTTCTTGTCCGCCAGATCGCTGATCAGCGAAATCGCCTGTTCCAAAGCGGCGGTCTCGTCCTTTAAGTGCGTCATCTTATCGCTTGTGTAGCTTTGCGCGTCAACGTGCACCAGACCGAGCTTTCGGATCTTACGCATGGCTTCTTCCCGTTCACTGTCAAGAACGAGAATGGATACTTTTTTCATCGGGAGAATCATCCTGCAGCCACCTCCCCTCCGACAGCAGCAAGCGCCGCAGCCTCGTTGCGCTGATCGATTTTCTTTTTGGAAATCTTCGAGCAAACAACCGCGTTGACCTGCTGGTCTCCGAGATACACCGAAATCTTTCGGATATTTTCTTTTGCCTCCGGAATTTTAACCTTCTCAAAAAGGTTCACGCGCTGTGAGGTTGTCAGCAGCTCCTTCTGAAGCAGCCGAACCTGTTCGTCCAGCACCGAAGCCTGCAAATCCAGTGAAAGGGACTCCTCCATCTTATCCGCCGCCAGATCGACCCACAGCGGCGTCTCATAAAAATCGTAGTCACCGCGGGAAAAATCGGTGCCCTCATAGGCGGGGATCGTCACACCGGCAATATTGCCGGTTCCCTTTCTGATGTTTGTAACCGTGACCAGATCCGGCGTGAAGGCTTCTTCCTCGCCAAACACGGCTATCCATTTTTTAAATTCCTGTTCAAGGGCTTCTCTCTGCTTTCGGACGGCTATGGCATCCGCCTGAATCGTGCGGATTTCGGCTTGGAGCTGCTGCTTTTTGAGCGTTAAGGTCGGAAGGTAGCGCTGATACATCTTAAGCGCATCTTTTTGAGCTTTCTGCTCATTTTTTGTCAGCTTAATCTTTGCCATCTCACTTGCCTTCCTTTATTTTGCTGGCCAGAATTCTTCAATGAGCTCTGATTTAATACCGGTTTCATCCTTCTCAAAGCAGGCGGCGAGAATCTCCCAGCCAAGGTCAAGCGCCTGTTCCAGCGTGATATTGATGGACAGGTCCATCATCTTCGCCTCGAACATCTCTCCGTATTTCAGGAGCTTCTCATCCCATTTGGTCATCAGGAAACCCATGCTCTTCTTCTCGAGCGTATTCTTATATTCCGAATACAGACGGATCATACCATCCATCAGCGCCCGGTGATCCTTACGGGTCTTGCTGTTTACGTTCTGCTTCAGACGGGACAGGGAACCAAAGGGCTCGATTCTTCCGCCCTTCAGGTAATACTGGCCCTCTGTAATGTAGCCTGTATTATCCGGCACGGGGTGGGTAACGTCGTCACCAGGCATCGTTGTCACCGCCAGAATGGTAACGGAACCGGATCCGGCAAAGTCAACCGCCTTCTCATAACGGGAAGCAAGCTGAGAGTACAGATCGCCCGGATAACCACGGTTGGAAGGCACCTGTTCCTGAGTGATCGCGATTTCCTTCATGGAATCCGCGTAGTTCGTCATATCGGTCAGCAGCACCAGCACATCCTTGTCCTGCAGGGCAAACTGCTCGGCAACCGCAAGCGCCATATCCGGAATTTTGATACACTCAACGGTCGGGTCCGCCGCCGTATGAATAAACATGACAGTCTTGCTCAGTGCGCTGCCGTTTCCGAGGCTCTCCTTAAAATAAAGGAAATCGTCGTACTTGATACCCATACCGCCGAGGACGATCACATCCGCGTCCGCCTGCATGGCAATCCGTGCCAGCAGCTGGTTGTACGGCTCGCCGGAAATCGAGAAGATCGGCAGCTTCTGTGATATAACAAGCGTGTTGAAGAGGTCGATCATCGGGATATTCGTGCGCATCATGCGGTTTGCAAGAATTCTCTTGGACGGGTTGACGGACGGGCCGCCGATCGGTTTTAAATTCTCAGCCAGCGACGGGCCATTGTCGATCGGCTCACCGGAACCGTTAAAGATACGTCCGAGCAGATCCTCTGTGAAGGATACCTGCATCTCATGGCCGAGGAAGCGCACCTCGTCGCCTGTGGAAACGCCTCGTCCGCCGGCAAATACCTGAAGGGATACGATGTCTCCGTCGATCTTATTGGCCTCGGCAAGAGACTTTCCAAAACGAGTGGTAATCTCAGCCAGTTCATTGTACTTTACACCATCGGCGCGCACTGTGATCACGCTGCCGGTGATTGATTCGATTCGGTTATATACTTTATTCATTGTCATTCACCACCCTTACAACAGCTTTTATGCTTCACTGCTTATGACTCCGCCGCCGGACGCATACTGTGCGTCGATCTCCGCCTCAGCCGCAGCAAAGGCTTCGCTCTTAAACTCAGTATAGTTCCAGTCGATGAATTTCTGACGCAGTGCGTTAAAGTAAGCACGTGCTTCTTCCTTCTCTTTTAACTCATAATCCGAGCCGAGAATGCGAACAAGCTTGGCGGTCACATAGCGCTGCCGCTCCACAATACAGTTGGCATCGACATCGTCAAATGAATTCTGCTGCAGATAAACAGCATCGAGCAGCTCGGATTTCAGATAGGTGACAAAGTCCGTAAGACTCGTACCCTCCTCACCGACAACCTTCATCATGGAATTGACCTCAACGCCACGGTTCAACACATCACGGCAATACTCGATCTGGTCTGTCTCAACAACACTGTTGTACTTCGACCATGAAATCAGCGGGTCGATCGCCGGGTATTTACGGGCATCCGAACGCTCTCTTGAAAGACCGTGGAAAGCGCCGACAACCTTCAGCGTTGCCTGCGTAACCGGCTCCTCAAAGTTACCGCCGGCCGGAGATACCGTTCCGCCGATTGTAACGGAACCGTGAGAGCCGTCCGGCAAACGGACATAGCCGGCGCGCTCATAGAACGCTGCGATATAGGATTCCAGATAAGCCGGGAAAGCTTCCTCTCCGGGGATTTCTTCCAATCTGCCGGACATTTCACGGAGGGCCTGTGCCCAACGGGAAGTGGAGTCCGCCAGAAGCAGGACGTCAAGCCCCATCTGACGATAATACTCAGCCAGCGTCACCGATGTATAAACGGACGCCTCACGGCTGGCAACCGGCATGGAAGATGTGTTACAGATAACAATGGTACG
>JAJQBM010000145.1 GCA_021203285.1 Clostridiales bacterium
GGAAAAATCCGGAGATCGCTCTCCGGATTTTTCCTTTGATGTATATACTAACTAAGGGGATTAGATAGATATAACCTTACACTTCATAGATCAGATCGCCGTAAGACGGGTACGGCCACATCTTCTTGTCGACGATGATCTCCAGCTTGTCAATCGGCGCGCGCAGGTCAGCCATTGCGGCGATGACGACGTCCTTATAATATTCGGCCTGTGCCTTGCCCTCTTCCATGGAGAGTCCCTTGTCGGTGACCTCCTCCAGCTTGGCGAGTGCAACCTTGGCTTCGGACAGAAGCGCGGAGCTCTCGGTGAGCAGCTCGGTCTGCACGCTGATATCACAGTCGCAGGCTGCCTTGACCGCGTTGATCGACTCTGCAAGAGAAGTGATGTAGCGGATCACCGCCGGGATCAGCGTCTTGCTTGCGTTGTTGATCATGGCTCTCGCCTCGATGTTGATGCTCTTTGCATAGTTCTCATACAGAACCTCTGCACGGGATCTCAGCTCTGCCTCCGTAAAGACATTGAACTTTCCGAAGAGGTCGATGGCCTTGTCTGTGGTCAGGGAACCGATGGCGTCCACCATGCTCGGGATGTTCGGCAGCCCTCTTCTCTCCGCCTCTTTTACCCATGCCTCTGAGTATCCGTCGCCGTTGAAGACGATTCTCTGATGCGCGATCGCCTGTCTCTTGATCAGGTCATGGACGGTCTTCTCAAAGTTGTCAGATACCTCCAGCTCGTCGCATGCCTCCTGGAACGCCTCGGCCACGATGGTATTCAGCACCACGTTCGGCTGGGAGATGGAATCCTGAGAACCGACCATACGGAACTCAAACTTGTTGCCGGTGAAGGCAAACGGTGAGGTACGGTTCCGGTCTGTCGCGTCCTTCATCAGATCTGGCAGTGCGTCAACGCCGGTGTGCAGCACTTCGCCCTCCAGCGAGTGGGTCGCGGTTCCGGTACTGGTCAACTGGTTCAGAACATCATCCAACTGGTTGCCAAGGAAGATGGAGATGATGGCCGGCGGCGCCTCGTTTGCACCGAGACGGTGATCGTTTCCGACGTCGGATGCGGACTCACGCAGCAGATCCGCATGGCGATCAACCGCCTTCAGGATGCAGGTCAGAACCAACAGGAACTGAAGATTCTCATGCGGTGTGTCGCCCGGATCCAGCAGGTTGATGCCGTCGTCCGTCGTGATCGACCAGTTGTTGTGTTTTCCGGATCCGTTGACGCCGTCAAACGGTTTCTCGTGAAGCAGGCACTGAAGGCCGTGCTCGTTCGCCTTTTTCTTCAGAACCTCCATCACCATATGGTTATGGTCAACAGCCAGATTGCAGGTCTCATAGATCGGAGCCAGCTCGTGCTGCGCCGGGGCAACCTCGTTGTGCTGCGTCTTGGCGGGAACCCCCAGCTTCCAAAGCTCCTCGTTGACATCCTTCATAAATGCCGCGATGCGGGGGCGGATCGATCCGAAATAGTGATCGTCCATCTCCTGTCCTTTCGCGGGCATGGAGCCGAACAGCGTCCGGCCGGTATAAATCAGGTCTTTTCTCTTTAAATATTTCTCCCGGTCAACCAGAAAATACTCCTGCTCCGATCCGACGGACGGGGTTACTTTCTTCGATGTTGTGTTGCCGAAAAGGCGAAGCAGACGAAGCGACTGCTCGTTAATCGCCTGCATGGAGCGCAGCAGCGGTGTCTTCTGGTCGAGCGCCTCGCCGGTGTAGGAGCAGAACGCAGTCGGGATGCAGAGCGTCGCGCCAGCAGCGTCATGCCGCACAAACGCGTAGGACGTGCAGTCCCATGCGGTATAGCCTCTGGCCTCGCAGGTAGCGCGCAGGCCGCCGGAGGGGAAGGAAGACGCGTCCGGCTCACCCTTGATCAGCTCTTTTCCAGAGAAGCTCATCAGCACCTTTCCGTCATCAATGGGCGCTGTGATAAAAGAATCATGCTTCTCGGCGGTGACACCTGTCAGCGGCTGGAACCAGTGGGTATAGTGGGGCGCTCCCTGCGCGATCGCCCACTCCTTCATCTCATGGGCAATGATATCGGCTGTCGCCGGGTCGAGCTCTGTGCCCTCTGTCATCGCCTCATGAAGCTTCTGGTACGTTTTCTGCGGAAGGCGCTCCCGCATGGTCGCGTCGTTGAATACGTACTCGCCAAAGATCTCGGATACATTAAAATACTCACTCATCTTCTAACTTTCCTCTCTTTCTGGAATTCCCCTTATTAATTAGCAAACGACTCCGACATGTAAAAGCGAAAGAAGGGCATTCCAAGATAAATGGAACGCCCTTGTTCTTCGCTGTCTATGTCATGCATTTACGATAGTACACTTTCGGAAAAAATGCAAGTGCCAAATCATTTTTTTCTCTTTTTCACAAGAAATTTGTGGAAAAAGCAAGTTTTTTGTGATATCTCACTATGACTCGGAGGACTCGGAGGACTCGGCGATCTCCTGCTGCCCAACCACAAAGGTAATATGCCCGCGGCGGTTGATGATCCGCACATCCTTCTGGTCTCCTCCGAACTCTCCGTCCAGCGTCCACGGCACGGCCTCCTCGCAGTGGATCTCGATGTGATCGGTCTTACAGGAATAGATATGCGGCGTGTCGCTGTCGCGCGGCATCAGCAGATTCGCCATGATCTCGCTCGTCTGAATCGGATTCTGCGGCGTCCGCACAAGAGTCACCTCAAACAATCCGTCGTCTAGATCCACATCGGTTCCGGTCATGTTTTTCGCCCCGCCGACTGAGATGGTGTTGGTGATCATGCCGTAGGAAAAATAGTCCAGGATGATCTCTCCGTTTACCTCGACCCTCATAAAATAGGACGGGATGTCCACCAGCCGTTTCGCTCCCTCCAGCAAATAAGCCGCCGGTCCGAGAACCTGTTTCAGCTTCTGGTTCGTCATATAGGAGACGTCGGTAAACGCGCCGAACGCAGCGATATAGATAAACCGCTCCTCATTAAACTCCCCCACATCGCAGGCAAAGTATGTGCCGTTTGCCGCGATTTCCGCCGCTTTCGACATGCTCGCCGGAATTCTCAGAGACTTCGCAAAATCGTTCGTCGTCCCGGCCGGAATATAGCCAAGCGGCACCTGCGCGTCGCAGTGCATCATTCCCGTCACCGCCTCATTCAGCGTGCCGTCGCCTCCGCTCACGACAATGCGGTCGTACTCTCCCGCATGCTGCGGAAGCAGACGCGTGATGTCCTCCTTCCCCTGCGTCGGATAGACCGTCACCTCATATCCGGCTTTCACAAATGTGTCAAGAATATCAACCAGATGTACACGAATCTGTCCTCTCCCGGATGTGGGATTGAACAGAAACCATAATTTCTTTCTCTCCATGTCAACCTCCGAACTCTGATATTTCCATTCAGCCTCACTGCTGACGCAGCGTTTCCGCGATCTCACTCAATTTCTTCAGTCTATGATTTACCCCGGATTTCCCCACCGGCGGGTGCAGGTAAGCGCCCAGCTCCTGCAGAGATTCCTCCGGATGCTCCATGCGCACCTCCGCCATCTCGCGCAGCGTCGGCGACAGCTTGTCAAATCCCATCGTCTCCCCGATCACGCGGATATCCTCCATCTGGCGCGTTGCCGTCCGCACAATTTTGCTGATATTTGCGGTGTCGCAGTTGGACTGGCGGTTTGCACTGTTTTTCATATCTTTGATGATCCGCACATTCTCCAGACGCATCAGCGCGCCGGAGGCATCCATGACATTCAGAATGTCAACGATGGCCTCACTGTCCTTCAGATATACGACAAATTTGTTTTTCCGCTCAATGATCTTCGGGTGGATATCAAAGGTCCCGATGACCGCGCAGAGCTCCTCGGCGCCCTGCCGTTTTCGGCAGACAATCTCAAAATGGTAGGATTTCCCCGGATTGCTCATCGAACCCGCGGTCAGAAATGCCCCTCGGATGAAAGCCCTGCGGCAGCAGGAATAGTCCAGTAGGCTCTCCTTGAAGCCCTCCTGCTCCAAGTCCGCCACCTCGCGCCAGACGCGGCTGAAGCGGTCTCCGGTTCCCGATTTTTCCCGCTCTGCGGGTGCGTCCTCCGAGGACAATTCAATCCGGTAGAGATTGCGCTTGCCCGACGGAGTTTTCCGGATCGTCAGATCCAGCGTGATATCAAACGCCCGGCGGATCAGACGGAGAAACTTTTTCGCCAGCGCGACATTCTCCGTCTCCACCACGATCGTCCCGCATTCCGCGGTCCCGGAGATCGTCCCCGCGTAGTGGATGATTGCCGCCATCTCAGCCAGCAGACAATGGTACTCGTCCGGCATGCGGCGCGCAAGCTCGTTTTTGATGTCGCCTGAAAAGGACATGATGCCTCCTATATTTGGATTTTTCTGACGGAGGAGAAGGATGTAATTTATCAACCTATAAAAAAGTAACACACCCTATACGAATTTCCCTACAAATTTTACCTCAGGCTCCAGCGCGACGCCGAATTGCTCTTGGACGGAGCGCTGCGCCTGCTCCATGAGGGAGCGGATGTCCGCCGCGGTGGCTCCGCCGCGGTTGATGACAAAGCCGCAATGTTTTTCGGAGACCTGTGCGCCGCCGACCGCAAACCCGCGGAGTCCGGCGTCCTCTATGAGCTTTCCGGCATAGTATCCCTCCGGCCGCTTGAAGGTGCTTCCCGCGCTCGGATACTCCAGCGGCTGTTTCGTCACTCTTTTTTCCTTCAGCTCCTCCATCCGCGCCTGAATGCGGACCGGATCGCCCGTTGTCAGATGAAGCGCCGCCGACAGGACGATATATCCCCTCTCCGGAATCACGCTGTGGCGGTA
>JAJQBM010000191.1 GCA_021203285.1 Clostridiales bacterium
CTGCTAAAGTTGGCCAACGGACGGCTGCAGCCAACCTCCGGCGCCAGCTTTCTGGACGGCATGGAGCCGGGCGTCGAAACAAAAGCGATCGTCTCCTACCTGCCGGACGCCAATTATCTCCCGCTGTGGATGCGCGTGGACGGACTGCTGCAGATGTTCGCGGATTTCTATTCGGATTTTAATATAGAAAAAGCCGAGGCGATGCTGACCCAGTTAAATATTCACGGGCGCGACCGGCTGAAAACACTTTCCAAGGGAAATAAGGAAAAGGTACAGCTGATCCTCGCCATGAGCCGGGAGACAAAGATTTATCTTCTCGACGAGCCGATCGGCGGAGTGGACCCGGCGGCCAGAGACTACATTCTAAACACCATCATTCAGAACTATTCCGAGAACGCCCTCGTGGTGATCTCGACCCATCTGATCGCGGATATCGAACGGGTGCTGGACGAGGTCGTTTTCATCAGTCAGGGAAGCGCCGTCTTCCACCGCAGTGTCGACGAGATTCGGGAGACAGAGCGCAAATCAGTGGATGAAGTATTCAGGGAGGTATTCAGATGTTAGGAAAATTATTAAAATACGAATTCAAGTCAACGTCCCGCCTGCTGGGCTTCGTCTATGCGGCTCTGCTGGTGATCGCAGTTGTCCTCGGTCTCCTGCTGCGCGGAGACCTAAACGGCATTATCAGCTATTATAACACGCAGGGTATGCAGGAAACCGCTATCATTATTTTTATCCTGATCTACATACTGATCATCACGGCGGTAATCGTGATCACGATGTTTACGAACATCGAACGGTTTTATCGGAATATGTTAAAGGGTGAAGGGTATCTGATGCACACGCTGCCGGTTCCCACATGGATGCATGTGGCGGCAAAAACCATCAGCGCACTGGTGTACACCGTGCTCTCCGTCTGCGCCCTGATTGTCTCGGTTTTCCTGCTGCTGATCGCCAGCAATGTCCCGTGGATCTATATCCATGAATGGCTGACCGATGAGTTCATCCCCAGTTTACGGGAAAACGGCATCTCCGTCGCATTGACCGCGATCATTCTACTGGTTTCGCTGATCCGGGTTATCCTCCTGTTCTATGTCTCCATGTCCATCGGGGCAGCGGCGAAAAAGAACAAGCTGGCATTCAGCGTTCTGGCGTTTATCGCGATCTGCATCGTAATGGCCGTCATCCGCACCATCTTCCTCTCCGACCTGATCGCCGGAAACGCCTCGGTCTTCTTCGTATCGGACAGCGGAGCTTCTTTATTCTACTCGACCGCCGAGATGATACGGCAACTGGTCGTAGATCTGATATACAGTGCGGTCTTCTTCGCGGGGTGTACCTTCTTTCTGGGGAAGAAGCTGAATCTGGAATAGATGATCGGATATTCATATAGCGAATGGGAAAGAGACAGCGCAAATCACGCTGTCTCTTTCGGCGTATTAACATGAAATCAAAAATTTTTTAACACTGTAATTACACGAAATCAACAATTTTATATTTCAAATTTCACACATTTTCAAGTTTTTAGGATTTACTATTCCCGTCATAATCATCCAGAAAACAATACTTCTCCCCATCCTTATGATACCCGATGATCGTCTTCAGATTTACATTCTCGACACTGCGGAAGATATTCATCTCAATGAATTCGCTCTTCCCGCGAAGCTGTGTGATGAGCTCCTTCATCTCCTCGCGCTTGGAATTCTGCACCCCGTCGCCGCTTGCGCAGCTCTCCGTAAACCGGCAGGCACATTGAATAAAGCGAAGGCCATTGTAACCGCACCACGCCCGGATATCCTCCTCACGTATCAGGTACATCGGGCGAATCAGCTCCATTCCCTCAAAGTTCTTGCTGTGGAGCTTGGGCATCATGGTCTCTACCTTCCCGCCGTAAAACATGCCCATGAGGATGGTCTCGATGACATCGTCAAAATGGTGTCCGAGGGCGATCTTGTTGCAGCCCAGCTCCTTCGCATGCGAATAGAGATAGCCCCGCCGCATCCGGGCGCAGAGGTAACAGGGATTCTTATCGATCGTGGCCACCGTATCAAAAATTTCCGTCTCAAACACACGCAGCGGAATACCCAACAGCTTCGCGTTTTCCTGAATGCGCTGCCAGTTCTCCTCATTATACCCCGGATTCATGGGGAGAAATACCAGCTCAAAATTCGCCCGGCCGTGGCGCTGCAGCTCCTGAAAAAGCTTCGCCATCAGCATGGAATCCTTGCCGCCGGAGATGCAGACCGCGATCTTATCGCCGTCCCGAATCATCTCATATTCATTGATGCCCTTTGTAAACTTCCGCCAGATCGGCTTGCGAAACTTTTTAATCAGGCTGCGCTCGATCTGTTCCCGTTCCTCGCGCTGTGCTTCATCGACGGAATCCGCCGGAAATAATTTTTTGATTTCTGTTTCCTGTATCTTCCAACTGTCAGTCATAATCCACTTTCATCAGGCACAGCCCCTTTGCAGGCGCCGTGAACCCGGCCAGCGCGCGCTGCCGCGCCGCGATCAGTTCCTCCATGCTCTCCGGCTCCCGCTTGCCGTAACCGACTTCCAGAAGCGTTCCGGTCAGAATCCGCACCATGTGCTGCAGGAAACCGGTTCCGTGGTAGGTAAAGGTCAGGTAGGCTCCCTTCTGCACGATCTCAATCCGATCCACCTTCCGCACGGTGGACTTTTTCATCCGCGGATTGCTGCAGAAGCTTGCAAGATCATGCGTCCCGATGAGAAGCTCCGCGGCCTTCTGCATCCGTGCCACATCCGGCATATCCTCCGGCACATAGCCATACTTCCGGTCAAAGACCGGCTTGCACTCCCCGACGTAACTGGTGTAGCGGTAAGTCTTCCCGAGCGCATTGTAGCGGCTGTGAAAACGCTCCGACGCCTGCCGCACATCGCGGACACAGATATCGTCCGGCAGATACCGGTTCATATAATCCCGGATCTCCGTCTCCGACAGCGCGGTCTCCATGCGGGCGTTAGCCACCATCCCGCGGGCGTGCACCCCGGCGTCCGTCCGCCCCGCGCCGATGACCTCCGTCTCCTGCCCGATCATTCTGGACAGCACCTGTTCAAGCTTTCCCTGAATCGTCATATCCGTATTCGGCTGATGCTCCCATCCGAGATAGCGGGAGCCGTCGTAGGACAGGAGCATTTTGTAATTATTTTTCATCAAATTCTCTCTTTCAAACAGTCGGCTCCCGTTCCCGATTCACTGCCGCCTCTCGCTATGCCAACTGCGTCAGGATAAAAATGTCATAGATGGCTCGGATTGCCGCCTCAAAATCCTCGTTTGCAACGCCGATGATGATATTCAGCTCGCTGGAGCCCTGATCGATCATGCGGCAGTTGATCTTCGCATGGGCCAATGCGGAGAAAATACGGCCGGCTGTGCCGCGCGTCTCGCGCATCCCGCGTCCCACAACAGCAATCAGTGCCAGATCCGGCTCAACATCAATGAAGTCCGGCTCAACCGCGCGCTGAATACCGGAGAGAACCACCTGCTCATGCTCCTGAAATTCATCCTGATGAACCAGAATACACATGGTATCGATGCCGGAGGGCATATGCTCAATCGAAATATGGTTCTCCTCGAACACACTCAGCACCTTGCGGCAGAACCCGATCTCCGAGTTCATCATGTCCTTATCCACCGTGACCGCCACAAATCCCTTCTTTCCGGCGATCCCCGTGATGGTAAAGCGCGGTTTTTTGCTCGTGGTCGCCACGATCATCGTTCCGGGATCCTCTGGATGATTCGTATTCTTTATATTGATCGGGATGCCCGCCTTGCGAACCGGGAAAATAGCCTCCTCGTGAAGCACCGAAGCGCCCATGTAGGAGAGCTCGCGCAGCTCCCGGTACGTAATCATGTCCACAACCTCCGGATTCTCCACCAGATGAGGGTCTGTCACAAGGAAACCGGGGACATCCGTCCAGTTCTCGTAGAGATCCGCACGAAGCGCCCGCGCCACAATGGACCCCGTGATGTCAGAACCGCCTCTGGAGAAGGTCTTCACACGGCCGTCCGCATAGGAACCGTAAAATCCCGGAATCACTGCATTCTCACAGGATGCCAGCCGCGCCGCCATGATCCGGCCCGTCTCATCCGCGGCAAACGTTCCGTCGTCAGAAAAACGAATCACCTCCGCCGCGTCGATAAACTCATAGCCCAGATAAACCGCCAGAATCTTTCCGTTCAGATACTCTCCGCGGGATGCGGCGTAATCAGATCCGACTTTCTCCTTAAAATTTCCGCGGATGATCTCGAAATCCTCATCCAGCGAAAAATCCAGCTTCAGTCCCGAAATGATCGCCCGGTATCTGTCATGAATCTCCTCCAGCTTCTCCGTGAAATCTTCCCCCGCCTCCGCCGCGGCATAGCAAGCGTACAGCAGATCCGTCACCTTCGTATCTCCGTCAAAACGCCGTCCCGGCGCGGAGGGAATCACGAACCTGCGGTCCTTGTCCGCATGGATGATATTTCCCACTTTCTCAAACTGCGCCGCCGTAGCCAGCGAGCTTCCGCCGAATTTAACAACCTTTCTCATTCTCTCATCCTCGCATCTTTCCTATACTCTTTCTTCGCCGTGCCCACCCTTGCACGGCTCATTGCCTTCGCTCATTATAGTATCTTAAATCAGGATACGCAATCATTTTATTTGAACTAAATCGCGCGAATTGCGCGATAGCCATCCATTGCCCTGCTAATATTGATCCAATGTAACGATGAGCGTACATACTCCCTGGCGCGAGTTTTATCCGACACGCACATAGCTTTTCGTTTTAATAATCCTTTA
>JAJQBM010000165.1:0-449 GCA_021203285.1 Clostridiales bacterium
ATTCCAATATGCCATTTCAATATTTATATAACATTTTTGAATATTTTCTGCAAATTTCTTGTTCAAATTATTTTTCTTTCGTTTTTAACTTGTATATTTGTAAAATCTAGATATTTCATCCTCAGTTTCCATAGATCTCATATATCTCATCCGTATACTCTCCCGGCGCTTTGTACACGACCAGCGGCCGTTCCACCGTCATCCGCGGCCGCGCACCGGAGATTCCCTCGATCAGGACCATGTTCGGCTCCCGATCCGCATATGGATACACGAACCGCATCCGCTTCGGCTCCAGCCGGTACCGCACCATGAGGGAAATGATCTCCGCCAGCCGAAAAGGCCGGTGCACCATAAAAAACCGTCCGCCCGGCTTCAGCACTTTTGCGCTCTCCCGAAGTACATCCTCCAGACATCCCAAAACCTCATGCTGTGCGCGCGGCGATGATGAG
>JAJQBM010000165.1:459-4795 GCA_021203285.1 Clostridiales bacterium
GCACAAAACCTCATGCCGGGCGATCGTCTTTGCATCGTCCTGATTCCGGATCCCGTGGCTGTCCGTCATATACGGCGGATTCGCCGTGACCACATCAAAAGAAGACGCCCCGAAAATACCCGAGGCATCTTTTATATCTCCTTCCACAATGTCAATCATGTCCTCCAGATGATTGAGCGCCACACTCCGTCTGGCCAGATCAACACTGTAGGGCTGTATCTCCAAGCCGGTAAAATGCCGGCCGTCTGTCTTCGCCTCCAGAAGCAGGGGTAAAATCCCGTTCCCGCAGCCCAGATCCAGACAGTCTGCCCCGCGCTCGATTCTGGCAAAGCCGGACAAAAGCACCGCATCCATACCGAAACAGAACCCCTGCGGATTCTGGATGATCCGGTAGCCCTTCCGCTGAAGGTCATCCACGCGCTCACCCAGCAACAGATTAATCGTCATCTAACTTCGACTTACCTCCCTTATCCTCCAGAGAAGAAAGCTGCTTCATCTCCTCCTTGCTGACACGGTCCCGCTTGCGCCGACCCTTAAACTTCAACTGGCTGACATGGTACTCCCGGCTTTCCTTTTCCTCTCCGGTATCTACAACCACCTTCACTGTCTGGCGGATCACATTGACGCCGCTCACCTCGCCCTTCAATCCATCGTCTGTCGTCACCCGGTCTCCCGTCCGCGGAAGCCGGCTGTTTAGATATTCATAGGTCTCCTGCTCATTTTTCAGGCAGCACATCAGACGTCCGCAGACTCCGGATATCTTCGTCGGATTCTGTGACAGGTTCTGCTCCTTCGCCATCTTAATCGAAACCGGCGCGAAATCCGACAGGAAGGTGTGGCAGCACAGCGGCCGCCCACAGATACCGACGCCGCCCAGAATCTTGGTCTCATCCCGGACACCGATCTGGCGCAGCTCAATCCGGGTACGAAAAACGCCCGCCAGATCTTTGACCAGATCACGGAAATCAATCCGTCCGTCCGCGGTAAAGTAAAACAGCAGCTTGTTGTTGTCAAACGTGTATTCTGCCTGTACCAGCTTCATGGCCAGGCCGTGTTTTGCAATCTTTTCCTTGCAAATATCATATGCCTCGCGCTCCCGCTCCCGGTTGCGCGCCTCCCGGCGGTCATCCTCCGGCGTAGCCATGCGGATCACCGCTTTCAGCGGTTTTGAAATCTCGTCATCCGGAATGCCCTTCGGGGGCAGAATCACCGTGCCGTACTCGATGCCCCGCGCAGTCTCCACAATCACATGGCTCCCCCTCTCAATGGGCAGATCCTTCGGATCGAAGTAATATATTTTGCCCGCCTGACGAAAGCGGACTCCGACAATTGTTATCATATGATGTTCTCCTTTATGTCTAAAAGCAGCAGTTCCATCGTCAGCGACAAATTCACATTGGCTCCGATGCGCCGCCCCGCCGTCTCGACGGACTGCAGAATCCGGTTCAGGCCACGGTAGGAAATCCGGCCGGCAATCTCCTGAATCAGGAATGCCTGCTCCTTAAAAATCAGATCTTCCCCGGCAGCCGTTGACTTATATAATAACACATCACGGAACAAAAGCAAAATCAAATCCAGAAAAACCGGTATGTTTTCCCTGTTCTCCGTGAGAAACCGCAGCTCGCCCGTCAGATCACTGACCGTCATCTCCCTGACCCTGCGCACGAGCCGGAGCGTATAATCCTTGATCTCGTTAAACTGTTCCGACGATGCCAAGAGCTTGGCCTGCCCCACATTTCCCTGCGCAAAGGCAATACTGATATCCGCCTGATAGTCCGGCACACGGCAGCGCTGCATCAGAACCGCGCGGATCTGTTCATCCGTCGCCGCCTTTAATCCGAGTCTCACTCAGCGGGAGCGGATCGTCGGGAGAAACGCATCCGCATTCGTCGTCAGCAGGAGGATCACCGCATAGGCGGGCGGCTCCTCCAGCGTCTTTAAGAGTGCGTTCTGCGCCTGCACATTCATCGTCTCCGCTTCATCGATAATATAAACCTTGTACCGGCTGCTGTACGGCTTCACGCAGATATCCGCGTTGACCTGCTCCCGGATATCGTCCACCGAAATGCCGGTTTTTACATGGGTCACATAGATGATATCCGGCTGATTTTTCCCCAGTGCCTGCACGCAGGACCGGCACTCCATACAGGGCTCCGTCGCGGCGGCACGAGCCCGGGCCGCCTGTGAGACGCCGAAATCCGTCTCCTCCGGAAGCGAAAAAAGCGTGACCTGCTCCGCAGCTTCCTCCGCACCGGAACACACCCCCTGCACCGTCTCGCACTGCAGCGTCATGGCAAACGCCTCCGCAAGCATCCGCTTCCCCGCATGCTCCGGCCCGTCCAGAATATAGGCATGCGACACCTTGTCCATCGCAATGGCATTTTTGAAATGTGCTATGATCTGCTCGTGACCGATAATGTCCTGAAAGCCTGCCATGCCGTCACTCCCTCACCTGCCGGATATACGCCGCGACATCCGCGACAATCTGTTCCTTCTCCCGATTCTCAAACGTCCGCGTAATGCCTGCCTTTTTCAGATTTTCCTCTGAAAAATCCCTGTCATCCGCCAGAAAACGCCGGCACATCTCCGCGTACTTCGGCTCCTCCTGCTTGCGCTCCCGTTTGAGAGCCCGCGCCAGGCGCTCCCCGTCATCCACCCAGACGTAGATGGGGCATACCGCCTCCGCGCCGAAATAATCCCGGATCTGTCCGTAAGTCTCCGGCGTCCCGATCATCAGATAGTCCTGCTTTGACAGATCGATCTGCCCGTCGTCCGCGGTAAAATACTTCCAGATACCGTGAACCGTGTCATAGGAGCGCATCTCGATCACCTTTCCGGTGCGCTCCATCTCCTGCGCCTCATCGTCCGTGCAGAAAAAATATGTCAGTCCCTCGACCTCCCCCACACGAATGGGGCGCGTCGTATATAATACGATATGATTTAAATGCAGATCTTCCATCGCCAGCAGGCTTTTGTATATAAAATCCTTGCCGGAAGCGCTCTTTCCCATAAGGCAGAAAATTTTTCCCATATGATTTCCTCGTTATGTCCGGTTTCTAACAGTATAGCTTCTTTTCAAATACCTGTAAAGTAAACGGCTCACACCTGATTCTTCCGGAAAAACATCACAAAGTAAACCGGCAGATAAATCACCTTCCCCTTCACCTCAATTTCCCGAGCGTTCGACAGCACATATGCCTTCTTAACATGATAATCCTCATTCCTAACAAATGTATTCAGCGCACTGTGAACCGTATAATCCTTTCCGGATTTTACTTCAATCGGAACCGCGGAAAGACTGTCATAGTCGTCAATCAGATAATCTACCTCTCCCTTACTGCGGTTGTCATAATAAAACAGTTGATAGCCGTGTGCAATCAATTCGCTGGCCACCACACTCTCATAAACTGAACCCAAATTGATACTTTTTTCATCATCCAGAATTGTCCGGATATTATTCTCATAAAGAATTCCGGAAAGAATGCCCACATCATTAAGATACAGCTTTAAAAGATTTTTTCCACCGGATTCAATCAACGGAAAAACCGGAGTGGATACAGCCTGAACTGAAAGCGCGATACCCGCCCCAACCAGATAGTCAAACTCATCCTGATAATTCGAAAAGCGCTGTCCTTTCCGGTTTTCAATTTTCTGAGCGACAACCCTTTTCTTCTTATTCTCCAGATTCGACGGTATCAGATCATAAATTCTCCGTATTTTTAATTTTCGCTCACTGTCATATTTTGAAGCATCCGCCGCATAATAACCATGAATCTCCCGCTGAATTTCACGCACGCTCTGTATATTTTTTTCTTTCAGATAAGAATTGACCGCATCCGGCAGGCCGCCCACTAACAAATATTTCCGGAACAGATCCATCAATTTACTGTGCATGGGTTCGTCCAGAGACTCTAATGCATCATACTTTTTTTTCAGCCCGGCGATAAAAAATTCATTCATTCCGTTCGCATAGAGAAATTCCTCAAAATCAAGGGGGAACATGCGAATCTTCCGAATACTTCCCATAGGAATGGAAGTTGTCTCAGAAAGCGTCACGCCAAGGAGAGAACCGCTGGCAATAAAAGTAAACCGATTGTCCTGCTGCAAAAATTTCAACAATGTCAGCAATTGAGGATATCCTTGAATCTCATCAATAAAAATCAGCGTATTCTCTTTTTGCTTCATCCGGTCTCCGGCCAACATACTGACCTGCAAATAAAAATCATCCACCGTCCTCGTATTCTCAAACAGCCTGTCTCCGAGAGAATCCTCAATCATATTTATTTCTATAAAATTAGGGAACGATTTCTTCCCTACATATCGAATAATATAAGTT
>JAJQBM010000035.1 GCA_021203285.1 Clostridiales bacterium
GTGCCGTTTCGGGATCCGCATTGATCAGGCCCGCGCAGATGGTCTCAATCTGTGTCATATACCGCCCGATGCTCATCCACGCGTGCGCATTGTCGTCCAACAGCTCCAATTCCTCACAAGCATCTATGACAACCAAATCCGGGTACTGCTCCGCCACCTCCGAGAGAAAGCTCTCAATCCCGCCGCCGTTGATGATAAACACATCCGCCGTGGCGAGAAGTCTCATATCCTCCGTGGTGAGCTGGTAATCGTGGAGGCATCCCGTCTGCGGCTCGCTCAGATTCTCCAGAGAGACGCCATCGCAGTCACCGATGATATTCTCCGCCGCAACATACATGGGGTAGAAGGAGGTCACCACAGTCAGCGTCCCGTCCTCCCCGGCCTCATCCTGCTGCATGACGTAGAGGGATGTAAGCCCGAGTCCCGCCAGAAGGATCACAGCCAGGAGAATCGCGGTAAATACATACTTGTTTTTTATCATATTTTACTGCACCTCGCAGATTCCCTCAATCAGCTCCCAGATCTCCTCTCTCCCCTGCTTCGTCTCAGCGGAGAAAGGAAGGATCACGGCATCCGCGTCCATACCCAGTCCGTCCCGGATGGCTTTGACCTGCTTCGCGGTCTGGCTGCGCTTGATCTTGTCCAGCTTCGTCGCAATAATGATCGGACGAAACCCCTGATAGACCATCCACTCATACATCATCCGGTCGTTTTCCGAAGGATCGTGGCGGATATCGATGAGGAGGAAGACCGCGCGAAGCTGCTTCGATGTGTGCAGATAGCGCTCGATCATCTGCCCCCACTTTTCCTTTTCCTTCGGGGAGACCTTCGCGAAACCGTATCCCGGCAGGTCCGTCAGGTACAATGCGTCATTAATATTGTAAAAATTGATCGTCTGAGTCTTGCCGGGCTGTCCGGAAGTCCGCGCCAGAGATTTCCGGTTCACCAGCGCATTGATCAGCGACGACTTCCCCACATTCGATTTCCCCCCGAAGGCAATCTCCGGCTTAGTATTCTCCGGGAGCTTACTCGTATATCCACAGACCGTTTCCAACAAAACGTTTTTTATTACCATGCCATTCTCCGTTGTCTTATCTATGTCAACTCATCCTGTCAGCACAGGATACGAAAAGACACCGATATATTTTAAAGGCAAATATCAGTGTCTTTTTCGTATCCGTCAATATAATTAGGTTTTATGCCGATTTACTATACTCCAGCAGCGGCAAATCCTGCCCTTCCACCAGCGCCTTCGTGATCGTACACCTGCGGATGCGCTCATCCGAAGGAACGCGGTACATGATGTCCATCATGACATTCTCCATGATCGCGCGCAGACCTCTCGCGCCGGTCTTGCGCTCCAGAGACAGATCCGCAATCGCCTCCAGCGCGTCCTCCTCAAACTGCAGCTCCACGCCGTCCAGATCCAGAAGCTTGGTATACTGCCGGGTCAGGGAATTGCGCGGCTCCGTCAGGATGCGGATCAGGTCCTCCCGCTCCAGCGTATCCAGAGAGACCGTGATCGGAACCCGGCCGATAAACTCCGGTATCATTCCGAATTTTACAAAATCCTGCGGCAAAACTTCCCGCAAAAGCTCACTGACCTTTTTATCATTTTTCGCCGTCAGCTCCGAATTAAACCCGATCGTTCCGCGATCCAGCCGGTTCTCGATAATGCGGTCGATGCCCTGAAACGCGCCACCGCAGATAAACAAAATATTCGTCGTGTCAATGGAGATCAGCTCCTGCTGCGGATGCTTCCGGCCGCCCTGCTGCGGAACAGACGCCACCGTTCCCTCCAGAATCTTCAGGAGAGCCTGCTGCACGCCCTCGCCGGAGACATCACGTGTGATAGAAGCATTTTCAGACTTCTTTGTAATCTTATCGATCTCGTCGATGTAAATAATGCCGTACTCGGCGCGCTCCACATCGTAATCAGCCGCCTGAATGATCTTCAGGAGAATATTCTCCACATCCTCACCCACATATCCGGCCTCCGTCAGCGTCGTCGCATCCGCGATAGCAAAGGGTACATTCAGAATCCGCGCCAGCGTCTGCGCCAGAAGCGTCTTTCCGGAACCCGTAGGCCCCAGCATCAGGACATTGCTCTTCTGCAGCTCCACATCCAGATCCGGTCCGGCCATGATTCTCTTATAATGATTGTAAACAGCGACCGAGAGAACCTTTTTGGCCTGCTCCTGTCCGATCACATACTCATCCAGAAAAGCCTTCATCTCCTCCGGCTTCAGGAGATTGATCTCCCACTCCGAATGTCCCTGCTCACGGCCGTCCCCACGAATCTGATCCTCCTCAAGGATCTCATTGCAGATCTCGATACACTCATCACAAATATATGTCCCGTTCGGACCCGCGATCATCTTATTGACCTGCCCCTCTGTCTTTCCGCAGAAGGAGCAGTGGATCCGGTTGTCCGAATTCATTCTTCCCGCCATGCTGCCTCCGATAACTGTTTTGGCACTCTTTACTGCCTGTTTTCGATCACCGCGTCAATGAGACCATACTCCACAGCCTCCGTCGCGGACATAAAATTGTCTCTCTCGGTATCCGCGGCAATCACCTCGTAGGGCTTGCCTGTATTTTGTGCCAGAATACGGTTCAGTTGCTCTTTGGTCTTTAAAATATTCTCCGCAACGATCTGGATATCCGTCGCCTGACCCTTGGCGCCGCCGGAGGGTTGGTGAATCATGATCTCCACGTTCGGAAGCGCAAACCGCTTCCCCTTTGCGCCGCCGGCGAGCAAAAACGCGCCCATGCTGGCCGCAAGCCCGATGCAGATTGTGGAAACGTCACACTTGATATACTGCATCGTGTCATAAATCGCCAGACCTGCAGACACGACCCCGCCCGGGGAATTGATGTAAAGCTGGATATCTTTTCCCGGATCCTCAGACTCCAAAAAAAGCAGCTGCGCCACCGTCAGGCTCGCCGTCGTCTCGTTGACCTCCTCACCGAGGAAAATAATCCTGTCCTTCAGCAGACGGGAGTAAATATCATAGTTGCGCTCTCCCCTGCTGGTCTGTTCCACAACGTAAGGTACTAAACTCATATCCTGCCTCCTTACTCGGCCTCTTTCTCCGCTTCCTTCTCTTCCTTTTCCGCCTTCGTCTTCGCTTTCGCGCGCGGCTTCATATTCTCTGTCACGAACTCCAGCGCCTTCCGGGATGCGAGGTCGAGCTTCATATTCTCCTTCTCCTCCTCGCCCATATACCCCTTCAGCTGTTCCGCCTCCATCTGATACATGGCAGCCATGCTCTCCAGCTCCGCATCGATATCCTCATCTGTGATCTCGATATTCTCCGCCTTTGCAATCGCATCCAGCACAAGCTCATTCTTAATTCTCGACTCCGCATCCGGGCGAACCTGCTCTTTTAACTGGTCCATGGTGCTTCCGGAGAACTGGAAGTACTGCTCCATGGAGAGTCCCTGCTGCGCCATCTGCTGTGCAAACTGATTGATCATATTCTCACACTGGGTATCGATCATCGCCGCGGGGATGTCCATCTTGGACTTCTCCACGATCTTCTGCAGCGCTTCCTCCTGCTGTGCGCGCTTCGCATCGCCGGCCTTGCGCTCCTCAACCTTCGTCTTCACACTTGCCTTATATTCATCAACGGTGTCAAACTCAGAGACATCCTGCGCGAACTCGTCATCCAGCTCCGGAAGCTCCTTCGTCTTCACCTCGTGAATCTTTACCTGGAACACTGCGTCCTTTCCGGCCAGGTCCGGTGCGTGGTACTCCTCCGGGAAGGTAACATTGACCGCAACCTCATCGCCCACATTCTTTCCGATCAGCTGATCCTCGAAGCCGGGGATAAAGCTGCCGGAACCAATCTCCAGAGAATGGTTCTCATCCTTACCGCCCTCAAAGGCAACGCCGTCCACAAAGCCGTCATAATCGATCACCGCTGTGTCGCCGCTCTCGATCGCCCGGCCCTCTACGCTGACGATTCTGGCGTTGTTCTCGCGCTCCTTATCAATCTGCGCCATGACCTCTTCCTCGGTCGCCGCAGTGTCAACCTTCGTGACGGTAACTCCCGCATACTTTCCGAGCGTTACCTCCGGGCAGATCGCAACATCCGCCGTAAAAATAAACGGCTTGCCCTTCTCAATCTGAACCACGTCGATGGTCGGACGGGAAACGACATCCTGCCCGCTCTCCGTCACGGCATCGCTGTAAGCTCCCGGAATCAGATCGTTTACCGCATCCTCATAAAAAACAGTCGGCCCGTACATCTTCTCAATCATGTAGCGCGGCACTTTGCCCTTGCGGAATCCGGGGATGCTGAAATCCTTCTTCTGTCTGTTGTATGCGCTCTGCAGCGCCTTCTCCAGCTCCTCCGCGGACACCTCAATGGTAAGCTGAACCATGTTTTTCTCTTCTAAATTCGTAACCTGTACACTCATCTCTCGAAAATGATCTCCTTCCGTTTCTATCGGGATACGGCAAAAAAGGCACAGTTTCGCCGCCCCCAATCATTTAGGTATTATAGCACAGCGGTATTTCAAATGCAAGATAAAGCAGAAAAAAAGCCCCTTCTAAAAAAGCCACTTCGCGGCACACTGTACGAAAGGACTATCTCAGGAAGGGAATTTAACAGATATCCCCCGCTGAGTCTGTTTGCTTTCCGCTTTCTGTCAGAGAGATTGCATTCACCGGGCAACACTTCATACATAACCTACATATTCTGCAGAAACCAGTTACTTCTATTTTATTATCTATGACTTCCAGTACTCCGAACGGGCATTGTTCCAA
>JAJQBM010000040.1 GCA_021203285.1 Clostridiales bacterium
TGCGGAAAACGGCTGGGGGAAGAGCACGTTGGCAGCGTTTATCCGGGTGATGCTGTTTGGCTTTGAGGGGGAGAGCCGGAGAAAAAATATCGAAAATGAGCGGAAGCGCTACCAGCCGTGGCAGGGCGGAGGCTACGGCGGGAGCCTGACCTTTGAGGCCGGAGATGCGGTCTATACGGCAACGCGGATTTTCGGAGATAAGAAGGCAAACGACAGCTTTGAACTCCGGGACGGTGCGACCAATGTGAAGAGTGAAGCGTATACGGAGAATCTGGGCGAGGAGCTGTTTTCACTCAACAACGAATCATTCATGCACACGGTCTTTATCGGGCAGAATGACTGTGTCACCGGGACGACGGACAGGATCAACGCCCGGCTCGGCAATATCACGGACAATATGAATGATCTGGATTGCTACGAGAAGGCTGCCGGAGCGCTGCAGGAGGTGTTGAACCGGTTGAATCCGCGGAGGAAGACCGGGGAGATTTACCGGATGAACGACCGGGTGACGCGGCTGCAGACAGAGATGTCGCAGGGAGCGGCGCTGGAGGATTCCATTCGTCAGTATGAGGAGATGGAGGCGCAGGAACGTCAGCGTCTGCGGGAGATCAGCGCGCAGCAGGAGCCGATCTTCGCGCAGCAGCGGCAGACGAGCCGTCTGCAGGATGCGCGGGCGAAGCGCGCGGCATACCGACAGTTGAGTGAATCCTGTAAGGAGAAGGCGGAGGCATATCAGCGTGCGGCAGGTGTTTTTCCGGGGGAAATCCCCACGGAGGAGGAACTGCGGGTCGGAATGGCGGCCTGTGATGAGACGGAGCGGGCGGCCGAGGGCGCGCGCATCTGCCGGCTGACGCAGGAGGAGATGGAAGAACTGCGGGCGCTGGAGGAGCAGATGGCTGCAGGGCAGAAGGAATCGCTGAAGCAGAGCTCCGATCTGGAGCTGTGCGGAGAACAGAGTCCTTCATCGGAGTCCCGAAAGGGAGAGGAAGATTCTTCTGCATGGGAGAATATTCAAAGCGGCGGGAAAAACATTGTATCGGAAGATGGGTTGCAGAAAACGACACAGGGAAAAAACAAAGCTGCTTCCCAGTTGACTTCCGGCGTGTTGTTTTTCATTGCCGGAATCATACTTACTATTTATTTTAGGAATTCTAGACCATTTATAACAATTTTAACGGTCGCCCTTGCGGCGGTCGGCGTGTTGCTGCTGATTGTCGGTCTGTTTACCAGACATCATTTCGCAGAGGAAGAACAGAAAAGGCAGGAAGAGGAGGTTCGCAGACGGGAGGAAGAAGAGCGTCTCCGGATGGCGGCCGAGGAGCGCCGTCGGTGGGAGGAGGAGCGCGCCCGCGCGGACCGTGCGCAGCGGCAGCAGCGGAGGGATGCTCTGGCACAGAAGCACCGCGACTATCAGGCATATCGGATGCAGCATGAAGCGGCGAGAGCACAGCTTGCGGATCTGTTTCAGAAGATGAGCCTGCCCCTGTCTGACGCGCCGAGGGAGCAGCTTCAGACTGTTTGGCGGCAGCGGATTGAGTGGCAGCAGGCGAAAAGAGAAGCAGATGCCGCGCGGCTGAAAAAGCAGGAGTTCGAGTCGCAGAACGGAGCTTCCCTGACGCCGGATACAGCGGAAGAGAATCTTGTTACTCTGGAAGATTTAAACCGGCAGCAGCGAAAGCTGGAGCAGGAGGCGGATGCCATACGGAACCAGATGGAGGTTTCCCGCGCACAGTTGACTTCTCTCCGCGAAAAATACGATGAGTGGACGGAGACGAAAGAGCGGCTGTTCCGGGAAAAGAGCGATCTGAAAACGATGCGGGAGCAGTACCGCAATGTGCAGCGGGCGCAGGAATATCTGGCTACGGCGAAAGAGACGCTTACAGCCAGATATATGGAGCCGCTGATGAACAGCTTCTCCCGGTATTATCAGGTGGTGGCCGGGACATCCGGCATGGCGGTGGAGCGATACCGGATGGACGCGAACACGCAGATTACCGTCGAGGAGGAGGGAATGCAGCGGGAGACTGCATATCTCAGCAGAGGATATCAGGATCTGATCGGCTTCTGCCTGCGGCTGGCGCTGGTGGACGCTATGTATCAGGAGGAGCGGCCCTTCCTCGTGCTGGACGACCCCTTCGTGAATCTGGATGAGGAGAAAACAGCCGGCGCCGGGCGGTTGCTGAAGGAAGTGTCCGAAAAATATCAGATTATCTATTTTACTGCACGAGACTATGAAAAATTTTAATCATTGCCAGATGTGCGATCGCGCCCTGATGATCTGCCTGTTCCTTTAGAATTCCGAGCAGCAGATTCTCCGCTTTTTCCGGGTTTCCCAGTCCAAATTCGCCAAGCGCCCGCAGATAATTGCAGTAGATGCGATTTCGCTGTGCGATATCCTCCTGATAGACCTCGATCTCAGGAAGAGATACTGCGAAAAAGTCATACTCCGGTTTGTCGGAAAGGTGCTGTTCTCCATATGCGATCAGGCGGGAAAATGCTTCGCATGCCTCCGTCTCTCTTCCCAATGCCCGCTTTGCAAGACCCTGAAAAAAAATGAAATCGGAGGGCTGATCATTATAATACAACACGGGTTCCGGTTCACAGGAGCCGGAAGCGGCCTTCGCAAGGCATGCGGCCGACTTTTTTTCGTCGCCAAGTGTCCTGTGCGCAAGCCCCATGTAATAATAGGCCTGATTGTCCGGCACATTGGGCAGCTTTCCCTCGCCCAGATTGATCGGATATTGCAGGGAGGCATTCAGGCGGGCAAGAGCTGATGCCGGGCGGCCGTCTTTCAGATCGTCCGTAGCCAGGCAGATCAACGCAAAACGGTACTGTGCACTGACCTTTCCCTCTCCGCCCTCCCACGGATGGAAGCGGCGGGAGAGAAGGGCGTCCAGTGTCTCCTGATATCTCCCGGCGCAATTTAACAGAGTGATCCGGCGCAGAAAAAGGTCGTCTCTTTCTTCTGCCTGTTTTCTGTGTGCTTCCAGTACGGCCAGCCGTTCCTTCACCGGACGGTTTGAGCGGGTCTGGAGCTGGTCATACTCCAGCCAGATGCGGGGATATTCCGCGTCCAGCGAACAGGCGGTTTTCATTGCCTGCATGGCCTTCTGAATATTGTTTTCTTTATTGTAATAAGCAATCGAGAGGTTGCGGTATGCCGGGGCAAGCTCTTCTTTTTCTCTTATGGCCTGTTCCCAGTGCAGGATAGCGGCTTCATATTGTTTTTTGTCATAGAGGAGGCAGCCAAGATAATAGTGTGCCATAGGCGCTGTTTTCAGTATTTCTGCTGCTCGGTTCAGTATGGCGATTTCTTCTGCCCGGTTTGGGAAAATACAGTCCGGATCCATCATCTCCGCAGCCGTAAAGCGTTTCCGTGCGGCGTTTTCCTCACCCATCCGATCCAGTACAAAACCCTGATAGTACAGGCAGAGAGGGTTTTGCTCCGGCGAGGACTGAAGGATATCCAGCGCCTCCGGGTACAGACCGGACTGCATGTAATCTAAGGACAGCGACAGATAATTGTGCGCTTCGCCGCGCATGGTGTCGACCCATTTTTCCCAGTCGCCGTCCTGCGCAGACTGTTCGTACAGACAACCGAGGTTGAGCGGGTCGATCGACAGACTTTCCCGCAGAAACTCCGCTGTCGGCAGGTCGAGATGCCGCAGCATGGCGGATTTTAATACCCGTGTCTTGTTGCTGTGTGCATTCTGTATCAGAGAATTTTCCGTGAATTGCAGTGCTGTGTCATAGTTTTCTCTTCGCGATTCCAGGCAGGCCAGATGATAAAAGGCAGCGCCCTTCGTCTCCGCGTTCCATGTGGCTTTGTAAAACGCATCGTATGCAGCGTCAGACTGTCCGCTTGCGTCCAGTGCAAGGCCGAGGTTGAAACAGACATCTCCCGTGTAAGGGTTCGGGTTGTGGCGGGTCTGCTTTTTTACTGCAGCCTCGAAGTATGGGATGCTTTCATTGATCCTGCCGCGCCGCAGAAGCAGCAGGCCATAGCCGTTGTTGAGGCGGATGTCCGTCGCGTCGCGCGAGAGCCCTTCCAGATAATAGTCCGCAGGCTCCCGCGTCGCGTGGCGGTATTGCTCCAGATGCTGTGCGGCCAGGCAGAGTTCCTCCGTCGTCGGAATCTGTTCCGGAGCCGGGATAGGGTCTGCCGGATTTGGAACAGGAGTCTCCTCCGGCACAAACGGGGTGTATGTCACCAGCGTCTTCCCGTTTCCGAGGATTTCGACCCGGTAGTCGGCATCCTCTCCCGGCGTCTCGAATGTCTCCCGTACACATTGTTCGGGGTCGAGGTCTCTCGAAAAGCGCAGCCATTCACTGTCTTTCCGGAAGATTACGATCCGGGCGTCGGGATAGCGGCCGGTGGCATAGACCAGCAGCTCCATGAGCTGGCTGTCAACTCGCGACAGGCTTACTGCCGCGTCCCGTGTCGCGTTTCCGACCCGGCCGATGCCCTTGTAGGGCATAAAATACTGCACAAATGTTTTCTCTTCCTGCGGTTTCAACCAGGTGAAATCCGGCTGGTTGTCCGTATAGACGCCGGTCATCAGCTCAATATACGGTCCGTCTGTTTCTGTCAGATTTTGATCCCACATTTTGCCGAAATCTCCGCTGCCCCAGGTCCATTGTTTTTTGCCCGGTGCGATATGGTGGTCCGCCACATGGAGAAGTCCTGCCTCCCGACGCTCATCATAGTTTCCGATGAAGTCAAAATCCGAGTGCGCCGCCATATAGGAGGTCGGAACCTTTTAGTTATTAT
>JAJQBM010000084.1 GCA_021203285.1 Clostridiales bacterium
GTCTGAAATACCGTACATTGTAAAAGGAAGCAGACAATGATAATGGCCGCAACCCCCAGTTTTCTCCTCATAGCCTACTCCCCCTCATTTTCAGTTATGGATTCTTTGGTCTCCAATATGACAAAAACCTTCTCCAGATGCCGGAAGTCCACAACAGTCGCGATCGTTCCGGACTTTGTCAGCTTGTTGGAATCCAGCGTCACCTCTGTGATGTAGCCGACCGGAATATTCGGAAGGTAAAGGTCGCTGATGCTGGAGGTGGCGACCTGATCTCCCACTCCTGCCGCATCGTCCGCATCATTCAGATTGGAAAATGTAATCAATCCGCTGTCATTCATGGATTGCAAATCGCCGCTCACGATCATCGTATCCCCGCTGACAAGGTCCTTACAACTGACATTGCTGGTATCGTCGATGATCGCGCGAATCGTTGCATATGTCGGGCCGACCTCCGTGACAATGCCCACCAGACCGCCGTCCGCGATGACATTCATCCCCTCCTCGACTCCGTCGTTCGTCCCCTTGTCAATAAGGAAGGTAGAAAACCAGTTGCCGCTGTCCTTTCCGATCACACTGGCCGCCACCTTGTCGTAGGAGGAATAGGTCTGATCCATATCGTAGAGCTCCTGAAGCTGTGCCAGCTCCTCCTGATCGATCTGCACCTGATTCAGCTCCTCCTGAAGACCCGCGATCGTCTCCTGCAGCGCCTCGTTCTCCTCCTGCAGCGCCTGCTTGGATACAAAGAGATCCTGCGCATCCTTTAAGAGAGTTCCGACATAGTTGATGCCTTTCTGCATCGGCACGATCACATAGCCGACGGCGGTGTTCGCCGCCGCGCTGGAAAAAGAAAGCTTCACACTGCATCCGATGATCACAAGACAGAAAATCGACATGATCAGCAAAATATATTTTGCAGGGAAATTTTTTTTCTTTTTACGATTCATAGAAAAACTGCCTCGTTATCTGAAAATTCTGGTTCTCATGCTGTAGGCGAGGTGTTTGAACTTCTCGCTGGTCACGACAAGGCTCAATCCGCGAACCACAGTCTCGTCCGGATCCTCGCAGGTATTGACAGAGATATTCGTGATCTCCGTAAACAGTTTGTCCATATCGGAAACCTTTGAACCGCCTCCGGTCAGATAAATGCCGGATTGGATGATATCGCGGGAGAGCTCCGGCGGAGTCTTCTCCAGAATCATCTTGATCGAATTGCAGATGGGCGCCAGGCTGTCCTTCATCGCCTCATACACAACCGACGCATCGATCTGCATCTCGATGGGGAGGCCGTTGACGACATCCAGACCAACCACCGTGAGCGCATCCTCCCTCCCGGGCAGGGCGCTGCCGATCTCCTCCTTCAGTTGCATCGCCGTCTTCTGTCCGATCACCAGATTGAACGTCTTTTTGATATAGGAAATGATAGACTCATCCAAACGGTTCCCGCCGAAATGGAGAAGGTCGCTGATGACCAGACCCCCGAGAGAAATCACGGAAATCTCCGTCGTATCCGCCCCCATATCCACCACCATGATTCCGGTCGGCTCGTTGACATCCAGATCCAATCCCACGGCGTCCGCGATCGGCTTGTCGCAGAGCAGAACAGAGCGCGGTTTCATCTTGCTCTTGTAAAAGAGGTCGAAAAATGCCTTTTTCTCCACCTCCGTGATATCCGTTGGAACCGCAACGATGAACTCCGACCCCCGGACATGTCCCTTTGCCGTCTTCTCGAGAAGCTCCTGAATCATGGTCTGGACATTGTTGTAGTCCGCAATCACGCCGCCCACAACGGGGAAGGACACCTGTATCGAGTCCGGCGCCTTCTCATACATGGTGTAGGCATTGTCACCATAGGCGTAAAGCTGATTCTTGTTGATAATGGAGATGGTGTTTTTCTCCTTGATAATTTTGTTGGAATGTTTGCTGTAAATCTTCAGATTGCATGTTCCGAGATCAACGCCGTATACGTTTGCCATCGCACTCTCCCTCGTTTCTCAAATAGTCTCATATATCGTGACAGGCTATAAGGCCTTCCTCACAAAAGCTGAAAAAGCAGTTATCTCCAATGATAATGTGGTCCATGAGCGAAATTCCCAAAAGCTGCCCGCATTGGCCGAGCCGCGAGGTGACATCGATGTCCTCCCTGCTGGGCTCCGGGTCCCCGCTCGGATGGTTGTGCAGCAGAATGAGAAACTCTGCCCGGCTGCGCAGTGCCGTCCGGAAAATCTCTCCCGGAGAAATCAGCGACGCGTTGGATGTGCCCACCGAGATCACCTCATCACCGAGAAACATATTTTTGCGGTCAAACATGGCCAGCACCAGCACTTCCTTCGCCTCATGTCGCATGCGCTCCATATAGTAGGCCGCGATCTCCTCCGGTCCGGACAAGACCTGGCTCACATGCCGGGATGCCGCCGCAATCCGCCGGGAAAGCTCGCCCACGCATTTGAGCTGAACCGCCTTGACCGGGCCGATGCCGCGGATCTGTGTCAGCTCCTTCGCGGAGAGGTGGATCAGGTTCAGGATGCCGTCCGGGCCGGCGTTTAAAACGCGCGCAGCCAGATCGGTACACCGCTCTCCGGCCGAACCGGTGCGGATAATCACGCCGATCAGCTCCGCATCCGACAGGGCGGCTGCCCCGCGGCTCAGACACTTTTCATAGGGCCGTTCCGGATCCGGAAGCTCCTTCATCGTCAATGTTTTGTTCATAGGATGTCCTGTCTACTCTCTCCTGATGCGGACATGATACATCATACCATAAAACATTTTTCATGTACACCGGTAAAAAAGTGAACTTTTCTTTAAATGTTTATCAGCCCGGCCTCCGCCAGCTTCTGCACCGACATCAGGATGCCGAGCTTCGCATGGTGCCATGTCAGGCCGCCCTGAAAATAGGCGGCGTAGGGCGGGCGGATCGGCGCGTCGGCGCTGAGTTCGATGGAGGATCCCTGAACGAACGCCCCTGCCGCCATGATCACCTGACTGTCATACCCCGGCATATCCCACGGCTCCGGCATGGCAAACGAGTCCACCGGCGCTGCGGCCTGAATGCCCTGACAGAAAGCGATGACGCCCTCCGCAGATCCCAGTGTCACAGCCTGAATGATATCGTGGCGCTCCTCCGCTCCTCCCGGAATCACCGGAAACCCGAGCTTCTCATAAATATTCGCGGCAAAAACCGCGCCCTTTAACGCGCCGCTCACCACCAGAGGCGCCTGAAAAAGTCCCTGATAGAAG
Source organism: Clostridiales bacterium (assembly GCA_021203285.1). Lineage (GTDB taxonomy): Bacteria > Bacillota > Clostridia > Lachnospirales > Lachnospiraceae > Eubacterium_I. The sequence continues at coordinate 3,235 of JAJQBM010000084.1, forward strand.
GAACGGGTCACGCCGAGGGACGCCCCCACTTCCTTTCCGAGTCCCGGCGCGGTCAGACGGCACGCCGCGTTTTCCACACATTCCTTTTTCCCGACGATGTACCCGCCGATGGGGGCCAGTCCGCCGCCCGGATTTTTGATCAGCGAGCCCACCATCATATCCGCTCCCACATTCAGCGGCTCCCGCTCCTCCACAAACTCTCCGTAGCAGTTGTCAACCATGCAGATCACATCCGATTTCACCGATTTCACAAAAGCGATCAGCTCCCCAATCTGTTCGACGGAGAAGGACGGGCGGGTCTGATACCCCTTGGAGCGCTGGATCGTCACGATCCGGGTGCGGTCATTGATGGCATTCCGGATGCCCTCATAGTCAAAGTCACGGTTGTTGATGAGATCCACCTGCCGGTAAACGATCCCGTATTCCGCCAGCGATCCTCTGGACGGACGGATTCCGATGACCTCCTCCAGCGTGTCGTAGGGCTTCCCCACCGGGGAGAGCAGCTCATCGCCCGGTCTCAGATTGGACATCAGCGCCAGCGCCAACGCATGCGTGCCGCAGGTGATCTGCGGACGGACCAACGCCGCCTCCCCGCCGAAGCAGGCGGCATAAACCTCCTCCAGCGTGTCCCGCCCGTAATCGTCGTACCCGTAGCCAGAGGAGGCGTGAAAGCACTCCGCACTGACACGGCAGTCCTGCATAGCCCGGATGACCTTTAGCTGGTTGTACTCCGCCGTCCGGTCGATCTTTTCAAAGCTCTCCTGAAGCGACTCCTCGATCTGACTTGCGAAATCATAGACCGCGGGGGGAATCCCCATCCTGCGGTACTGGTTTTTTATCGTTTCCTCTGTCATGGCAATGTTCTCTCCTCTGATAAAATTTACAAGATCCCCGATGCTCTCAGCTTCCCCATGATCTCATCCAAAATTTCCTTCTCTCCCGCGAAGTCGGATCGCTCAATCCAGATCACATTTTTCTCTCGCCGGAACCATGTAAGCTGCCGTTTCGCGAAATGGCGCGTATCCCGCTTCAGGACGCGGATCGCCTCCTCATACGGGGTTTCCCCGTCCAGCCATGCCATGATCTCCTTGTACCCGAGCCCCTGCATGGAAACCATTCCCCGATGATACCCTTTCGCGCGGAGGGCTTTGACCTCATCGGCCAACCCGTCCTCCAGCATCCGGTCAACCCGGCGGTCGATCCGCTCATAGACCCTTTCGCGGTCGTCGTTTAAGACGAAATAGCAAAAATTGTAGGGCGACTCCTTCTGCCGCTCCCTCTCATTGTGTGCGGAGATCGGCTCTCCGGATTTCTCGTAAAATTCCAGCGCGCGGATTACCCGCTTCACATTATTCTCATGAATCGCCTCCGCCGACGCCGGATCCGCGCAGCGAAGCCTCTCGTGGAGGGCATGGGCGCCCTCCTGATCTGCAATGCGCTCCAGCTCCTCTCGAAAGGCCGGATCGCCGTCCTGCTCCGTGAAATCAATATCAT
>JAJQBM010000064.1 GCA_021203285.1 Clostridiales bacterium
GGATCCTCCGCGGCAATCACCGCAGCAGACAACATCCGTGCATGGTAATTGTTGACAATATCGATCTTCGACCTTCGCAGATCCACCTCATTTATCCCCGGAAGAGAGTCGGCGGTGAGCACGGGGATGCCTGCGCGCGTAAACATCTTTGGAAGATCATGGTTTACAAGCGCGTCGTTGTGATACGGACGCGATGCGAGCACGACGGCATAGGAGCCTTTCTCCCTCACATCGTCAAGCACCGCTTTCCCTGCGCTCACAAGCGCATCCTGAAAGCTTCTCATGGCGCTGTCAGCATATGTAATCGCCTGCCGCACAGCTTCCCCGCCGATGCCGAAGGCAGATTTCATATATGCGGCGAGCTGCCCGTTTCTGTCCGCTTCACTGTACCAGTGGAACAGCGGCGCATCGAACTTTACACCCCACTTTTCATCCGGGTTATCGGAATTTTGAATGACAATCGGAAATCCCTTTACGAGCGCACACATAGACTCGCTTGTCTTCTCTGTATTCTCAGACGGTATCGTCGATATGGACGGCATGAAAATCCGGTCGGCCTTCTTCTTTACAAGGTCGCGGATGTGGCCGTGTACAAGCTTTGCGGGAAGACATTCGGTATCGGAGGTGACGGCGGGCAGCCCCTCCTCATACATCGTCCGGGTGCTCTCCGAGGAAATTTTCACGTCAAAGCCGAGCGCCCGGAATAAGGTTCTCCAGAACGGCATCATATCCCAGAACGACAGGGCAAAGGGCAGACCGATCGTGATACTCCTCTTTTCCTCCGGCGCGGGATAAGGATAATCCTTCAAAAGCAGCTTTTTGCGCAGATCATACATGTCCGGCGTTTTTGACGCCTCCTGCGATTTCTCGCGCAGCGCAGTCTGCACCTTCTCATTGGCCGGATCCCCTGTGATCTCGCCCCGCTCACAGCGGTTATTCGTGACCCATGAGCTGCCGTTTGAAAATGTGACGACTGTCCGCCGGCAATGATTGGCGCAAAACGGACACACAAGCCCCGCCTGCCTTGTATATGTAAAGGAAGCCAGCGCATCCAGATTCATAAAAGTCCGCTTTCCGTCGGACCGCTCCCTTGCAATCAGCGCAGCTCCGATCGCACCCATAAGGCCGGGATACGGCGCGCGCGTGACGCTGCGCCCGATATACTCCTCCATCGCGCGCAGCACGGCATCATTACAGAAGGTTCCGCCCTGCACAACGATTTTCTCTCCCATGCTGCTCAGGTTGGAGATCCTTATCACCTTCGTAAAAACATTCTGTATGATAGAGCGGCACAACCCCGCCATAATATCGTCCGGCGTCTTCCCGTCGCGCTGCTCAGACACAATAGAACTGTTCATGAACACCGTACAGCGGCTCCCAAGGCTGGCGGGATGCTTTGAGGCAAAGGCTCTTCCGGCGATATCTTTCGCCTCAATTCCCAGTGAATTTGAAAAATTTTCAAGGAAGGATCCGCAGCCCGATGAACATGCCTCATTGACAACAATATTCGTTACGATCCCGTGATCGAGCCAGATCGCCTTCATGTCCTGACCGCCGATATCCAGGATAAAGCTCACATCCTTCTCATATTTTGCGGCAGCCCGCGCATGAGCCACGGTCTCCACGACATGGCACTCGGTCGAGAAGGCCCGAGCAAAAAGCTGCTCGCCGTAGCCTGTCGAGGCCGCGCCGAGAATGATAAGCTCCGCGCCCGCTTTCCTGTATTTCTCACGCAGCGCGATCAACGCATTTTTCGCCACCTCCAACGGCTCGCCCTCGTTCGGCGCGTAAAAGCTGTCGATCATATTTTCATCGTCGTCCAACAGCGCAAATTTTGTCGTCGTAGATCCGGAATCGATACCGAGCCATGCCTCTATCCTCTCACCCCACACCGGCACAAGACGGCTGTCACCCGGCAGTCTGTGCCTGTTTAAAAACTCCTCCTCATCGGAAACAGAGTCAAAAAACGGCTTCGCACCCGATGCCGAATCGGAATCCGTCTTTGGAACCGACAGCTTCTCACAGTCTCTGCCGATATCAAGCGGAGCCGAACCGGCGCACAGACCCTCCAGCGAGAGCGCCGCGCCATATGCGATCATAAGCTCGGAGTGCTCCGGCTTTATGATCTCATTTTCCGAAAGGCCGAGCCGTTCCGCAAAGACATCGATCAAAACCGGATGAAACGTGAGCGGGCCGTCCTCAAACACGACAGGCGGTTTAAAGTCAAGTCCCTGCGCGAGACCTCCGATCGTCTGCTTCGCGAGGGCATGAAACGCCGAAAGCGCAAGATCCGCCTTTGAGACGCCCTGACTCAGCAGCGGCTGTATGTCGGTCTTCGCGTAGACACCGCAGCGCCCGGAGACATTGTAAACCGTTTTCCCCTATGCGGCGAGCGCGTTAAAATCCTCCACCGGCACATTCAGAACAGACGCGATCTCATCGATAAACGCTCCCGTGCCTCCGGCGCAGCTTCCGTTCATGCGCATATCTGCAGTCTCAAGCGCACCGGTCGACTGATTTTTCCTGAAAAATATGATTTTGGCGTCCTGTCCGCCGAGCTCTACGGCAGTGCCGACCTCCCCGTATATGCTTCGCAGCGCCGTGGCATTTGCGACGACTTCCTGAATATAAGGAACGCCCAGTTTCTCTGAAATCGGTTTTGAACCCGAACCTGTGACGGCCACGAGAATATCCGCGCCGGGGAATTTTTCGCCGAGTGTCTGAAGCGCTGCAATCACGCTGTGCGATTGTCTGGCATGATGGCGTTTGTAATCAGAATACAAAAGCGTGTGACTCTTTTCCTCCAGAACGACCGTCTTTGTCGTCGTAGAACCAACATCGATTCCTGCCAAGACCGTGTATTTTTCTTCTTCTGTAATCATTTTTTGTGTGCAACCTCTTTATCTGTTCCGTTTTATCCTCTTTATCCCCGTTTCAGGCGAAGGCAGAAGATACTGCCGCGGCCGGGTTTGCTTTCCACGGAAATCGTGCCGCCATGGAACCCGGCGATCTCCTCCGCCATGGCAAGCCCCAGCCCGCTGCCCTCTCCGGTATGTGACGCATCCGCCTGATAGAAACGCTGAAAAATCTTCGGCAGATCCTCCGCCGCGATCCCGATGCCGTTATCCTCCACAGACAACAGGATCTCCTCTTTTTCCGAAGACAGGCGAACCTTTATGAAGCCGCCCTGCTTCCCGTAACGGTACGCGTTGGAAATCAGATTTGACAACAGCCGGGTCAGCAACTCATGGTTGCCGGTGACATGCAGGCCGCTCTCCGCCTCACAGGTCAGCGCGATGTCTTTTTCCCGAATCAGCGCCATATCAAAACAGACGTCCTCAACCAGTTCGCTCAGATCAATATCCTCCTTCGGGTAACGCTCCGGCTGCAGCTCAATGCGGGTGAAATCGAGCATATTGCCGATGAGGCGGCTCATCTTCTTCCCCTGTCGCCATACAACCCGCAGCGCCTCCTCATATTCTTCGGCGCTCTGCGGCTCCTCCAGCGCCAGCTCACACTAAGCGTTGATCACAGTCACCGGCGTCCGAAGCTCATGGGAGGCGTCGGAGACAAACTGCCGCTGTGCGGTAAATGACTGATCCAGACGCGCAAACATCTCGTCAAACTGTCCGGCCAGCCGGTGCAGTTCGTCGCTTCCCTCACCGAGATCAATTCTCTTTTTCGGATCGTCCCCTTCCCGGATCTGCGACGCCGTGTCCGCGATCTGCCGGATCGGGCGGAGTGTCCGGCGGGCGATCAGGGATCCGCCGATGATGGCGAGCACCATCAGCGCGGGCAGCAGAATCAACGATGTGCGGGAGATCGCTGTCAGTTCAACGGCTCTCTGCGTCTCAGACACAATCCCGCGCAGCCAGAGATTCTCCAACCCCTCCTGCTCCAGCTTCCGGTCATAGACATAGTAGAGCGTTCCGTCGACCGTGATCGTCTGTACCTGCGCATCGTCAAACGGCAGCTCTGCCGTCTCGCGGGAAATCGGATTAATGCCATAAATCAGCGTCCCATCTGCATGGCAGAGGGAAGTATAGATCTGATTGACCTTGTCGAGAAAATCATCGTCCACCTGAATATATCCGTCCCCGTAGTGGATGTAGTAATCCAGGCCGTTATCCATCTCCATCGCATCGACCATGGAGTAGAATTCGACCTCGTCCACATTATTTTCCACAGCCAAGACCAGATTATCACGGATTGTCTTCTGCAGAATCTGTCCGCTGACAGAGAGAACCACCAGATAAGTAAGCGCCACCACCACAATCAGGGCGGCGGAAAACCAGAGGGTAATTTTTGCGCGTATGGACAGACGTTTCATGCGGTCGCTCCTTCCCGCAGAACATATCCCCTGCCGCGAATCGTATGAATCAGCTTCTGCCCATGCCCGCCGTCAATCTTGCGGCGAAGGTAGCTGATATAGACATCGACGACATTCGTCCCGCCCTCATAGTCATAATTCCAGATATGATCCTCGATCTGGCCGCGGGAGAGAATGACGCCCGGGTTGTGCATCATGTATTCCAGCAGTGCGTATTCTTTGGCGGACAGCATAATCTCCTCCCCGCCGCGGGTCACGCGCTTTGCCGCGCAGTCCCTGACCAGATCGCCGACCGTGAGCTTACTCCCTGCCGCCGCGCCGTGGGACACACGGAT
>JAJQBM010000051.1 GCA_021203285.1 Clostridiales bacterium
CGACGAAGGTCTGCGATATGCTGACGGACCGGGACAAGACCTATCAGGCTGTGATGCTGCTGGGTGTTGAGACCGACACGCAGGATACGACGGGGCAGGTGCTTCGCCGGGGTTCTGCGGAGGGCGTCACCGAGGCACAGGTGCGCGAGGCGATCGCTGGTTTCGTCGGGGAGATCGACCAGATCCCGCCCATGTATTCCGCTTTGAAGGTGGACGGGCAAAAGCTCTGTGATCTGGCGCGAAAAGGAAAGACGGTGGAGCGCAAACCGCGGCGGGTTACGATCTATGAGATTCTTGTGGAGGAGATTTCGCTTCCGCGCGTGACCATGACGGTGCGGTGCTCGAAAGGAACGTACATCCGCACGCTCTGTCACGATATCGGGGAAAAGCTGGGCTGTCATGCCGCGCTGGAACGGCTGCTTCGCACGGAGGCGGCGGGATACCGGGTGAATGATTCGCTTCGTCTGGCAGAGATTGAGGCGCTTCGGGATGCGGGAACATTATCGGAGCGGATTCGTTCGGTGGAGGATGTGTTCCGGCAGTACCCGGCGGTGCAGACGGTCTCGCATGCAGATCGCTTTTTATATAACGGAAACGCCTTAAAACCGGAGAACCTGACAGGAGCGGAGGGGCAGATCGATACATGGGTCCGCGTCCGTGACTCCGGAGGAAGGTTCTGCGCGATCTATCAGTATGTGGAAGAACGCGGCCTTTTTACCCCGGTGAAGATGTTTTTGGACGGCAGTGATGGGAGACAGATGATACTGTGAACTATATAAAAGATACTCTGGATTTTCATATAGAGGAGCCGTCGGCGGTTTCTCTCGGGAAGTTTGACGGCCTTCACCTCGGACATCAGTACCTGATCCGAGAGTTGGAGAAGGGACGGGAGCAGGGATATAAGAGTGTGATTTTTACCTTTGACGTGCCGCCCCGCTCTCTGGAGGAAGCGGACTGCAAGGTGCTTCTGACGAACCGGGAGAAGGAACAGATTTTCGACGACGCGGACATTGACGCGGTGATCGAGTGTCCGTTCACGGAGACCCTCAAAAGCATGTCGCCCCGCGAATTTCTGAAGATGCTGACAGAAAAAATTCCGGTTCGAATGATCGTGGCGGGGACGGATTTCCGGTTTGGGGAAAACCGGAGCGGCGGTCCGGATGAGCTGAGACAATATGCGCAGGAGTTTGGATACCGCGCGGTGATTGTGGACAAGATACAGTATGAGGGCGAGGATATCAGCAGCACACGGATCCGAAGCTGCATTGCGGATGGCCGGATGGAGGAGGTAAACACACTTCTCGGTTATCCATATTTTTTGCGCGCCGCCGTGCTTCACGGCAATGAGATCGGCCGCAAACTCGGATTCCCGACGGTGAACCAGCGCCCGGAGGAGCAGAAGCTGCTCCCGCCGAACGGCGTCTATGTTTCGTCCGTGACGGTGGACAAAGAACGGCATTACGGACTCACGAACATCGGCCAAAAGCCGACCGTCGGGGGTGGATATCCCACCGGCGCGGAGACCTTCATTTTTGACTTTGACCGTGAAATTTACGGACAGGAGATACAGGTCGGGTTTCTCAAATACCTCCGTCCGGAGCGGAAGTTTCCATCCATGGAAGACCTGCAGCGGCAGATCGAGGAGGATCGGAAAGCCGCACAGAATTATATTGGACGATTATAGGGTTAGGATGCGCCACAGGAAATGAATATTGTTTTCAGCAACTTTTGTAGGGGGTGTTTTTAGCTGAGACGAAATCCAGCGCTTACGAAGACTTAGGCGCGAAGGCTTTCCTGAGCGTCTTAGTCGTAGTTAGCGATTAGTTTGTCGAAGCGTTGCCCCGGTTGCCGAAAACAATATTCATTTCCTGTGACGCATCCGTCCGAAAAATTGAATTTTTCCGGTTTACAAAGAACAGCTCTTATGCTACAGTATTCAGATATGAGCAATTAGCCCATACTCGGTGTCCGGAGTCCCCGACCTGACACTTAGTAGCTCTTGAATTTTGGGCGATTATAAGATATAAGGAGGAAATCAAAATGATTTCAAAGGAAAAGAAAACAGCCATCATCGAGGAGTATGGCAGACAGCCGGGCGACACAGGTTCACCGGAGGTTCAGATCGCAATTCTGACAGCAAGAATCAAGGAGCTCACCGAGCATCTGAAGGTACATCCGAAGGATAAGCATTCCAGACGCGGTATGTACAAAATGGTCGGTCAGAGAAGAGGACTCCTTGACTATCTGAAGAAAAAAGATCTGGAGGGTTATCGTGAGCTGATCGCGAAGCTGGGCATCAGAAGGTAGACGAGGAGATAAGTATGAGCAAAACATTTTCAATGGAAGTGGGCGGACGTACCCTGAGCATTGATGTCGGGCGTGTCGCGGCCCAGGCAAACGGCGCGGCGCTGATGCACTATGGCGATACGGTTGTGCTGTCCACTGCGACGGCGTCGGATAAACCGCGCGACGGGATTGATTTCTTCCCCCTGAGCGTGGATTTTGAGGAAAAGATGTATGCTGCCGGCAAGATTCCCGGCGGTTTCAACAAGCGGGAGGGCAAGCCCTCCGAGAATGCGATACTGACTGCCAGGGTGATCGACCGTCCCATGCGGCCGCTCTTCCCGAAGGATTACCGCAATGATGTCACACTGAACAATCTGGTCTTAAGTGTTGACCCGGAGTGTCGCCCGGAGATCGTGGCGATGCTCGGCTCGGCGATTTCTACCTGCATTTCCGATATCCCGTTTGCGGGACCCTGCGCGATGACGCAGATCGGCATGCAGGACGGCGAGTTTATCGCGAATCCGTCACAGAAGGTCTGGAATGAGGGCGATCTGCAGCTAACGGTTGCATCCACCTCTGAGAAGGTCATCATGATCGAGGCGGGCGCGAATGAGATCAAAGAGGATAAGATGATCGAAGCTATTTACATGGCGCATGAGATCAACCTCAAGATCAACGCGTTTATCGAGGAGATCGTTGCGGAGGTCGGCAAGGAGAAGCACACCTACACAAGCTGTGCAATCCCGGAGGAGATGTTCGCGGCGATCCGTGAGATCGTTCCCCCGGAGGAGATGGAGGAAGCGGTCTTTACCGATGAGAAGCAGAAGCGCGAGGAGAACATCCGCGCAATCACGGCAAAGCTGGAGGAGGCATTCGCGGACAACGAGGAGTGGCTCGCTGTGCTCGGCGAGGCTGTCTACCAGTATCAGAAAAAGACCGTCCGCAAGATGATCTTAAAGGATCACAAGCGTCCGGACGGCCGCGCCATCGGCCAGATCCGCCCGCTGGCTGCGGAGGTTGACCTAATCCCCCGTGTCCATGGCTCTGCCATGTTTACCCGCGGACAGACACAGATCTGCACGATCACGACCCTTGCGCCGCTCTCCGAGATGCAGAGAGTGGACGGGCTGGATGAGAATATCACCAACAAGCGTTACATGCATCAGTATAATTTCCCGTCCTACTCGGTCGGCGAGACAAAGCCCTCCAGAGGACCGGGACGCCGCGAGATCGGCCACGGGGCACTTGCGGAGAAGGCGCTGATTCCGGTGCTTCCCTCCGAGGAGGAGTTCCCCTACGCGATCCGCACGGTATCCGAGACCTTTGAGTCCAACGGTTCCACCTCGCAGGCGAGCATCTGCGCATCCACGATGTCCTTGATGGCAGCGGGCGTGCCGATCAAAAAGCCGGTGGCAGGTATTTCCTGCGGACTGGTGACCGGCGATACGGATGATGATTACATCGTACTGACGGACATCCAGGGGCTGGAAGATTTCTTCGGCGATATGGACTTCAAGGTGGCCGGCACGCATGACGGCATCACCGCGATCCAGATGGATATCAAGATTCACGGACTGACAAGACCCATCGTGGAGGAGACCATTGCCCGGACAAGAGAGGCACGGCTGTACATTCTGGATGAGGTTATGGCGAAGGCGATTTCCGAGCCGCGTCCGACCGTCGGCAAGTACGCACCGAAGATCATTTCCATGCAGATCGACCCGCAGAAGATCGGCGATGTGGTCGGTCAGAGAGGCAAGACCATCAACGCGATCATCGATGAGACCGGCGTGAAGATCGATATCAACGATGACGGCGTCGTGTCCATCTGCGGCACGGATCCGGAGATGATGGAGAAGGCCCGCCGCTATGTGGAGATCATTGCCACCGACTTTGAGGCTGGACAAGTTCTCACCGGAAAGGTTGTCAGCATCAAGGAGTTCGGCGCGTTCATTGAGTTCGCACCCGGAAAAGAGGGAATGGTTCACATTTCCAAGATCGCGAAACGGCGGATCAACCGTGTGGAGGATGTCCTGACACTGGGCGATAAGGTCACGGTGGTATGCCTCGGCAAAGACCGGATGGGCCGCATCAGCTTCAGCATGAAGGATGTCAAAAACAATCAGAAATAAAATGTCTTTCTATGAGAAAACGTCGCATGTACCGTGCGGCGGTTTTTTCATATATTAAGATATGGAACGAATTTTAAAAGAGATATATGCGGACTACGCCTATGAGCGCGGAATCTTCGGGCAGGGCGTTGGGGTGGCGGTTTTGGACACAGGTATCGCTGCGCATCCGGATCTCACAGGCAGAGTCGCGGTTTTTTTATATTTATTAAATCAAAAAAAACACACCGACGATTAGACCCATCCAGG
>JAJQBM010000179.1 GCA_021203285.1 Clostridiales bacterium
ATGCAGGGATTCTCTGCCACTCTCCAACTGACAATAAGTTTACTCTATCCCAACGAAAAATATTGCTTGCATTTTGTCCCGCTATGATATATAATCATCTTTGCGTTACGAAATATGCGCCTTTAGCTCAGTTGGTAGAGCAGTAGACTCTTAATCTATTTGTCCAGGGTTCGAGCCCCTGAAGGCGTACGCAGAACAAAACCGGCAGATGATATCCGTTGTCATCTGCCGGTTTTTGTTTGTCCTGTTCCTTTTACTTCAGCCGCATCAGTTCTGTCTCATAGTGGGGCTTTGTCTTCACATCAATGCCGGCCTGCCCGTAGAAAATATCCAGCGTTCCTTTCTCCAGTTCGTCGATTACAAACTCCGCGTATTCTTCCGGCTGCAGCCCGACAGACTCAGTTCCGGGTTTTGCGTTTTTGCGCCCTTCCGGGTTCAGCTCTGTCTTGACCCGGCACGGCGGAACCTCATAGACGGTGATCGGTGTATCCTCCAACTGTTTGCGAAGCACCAGCGTGTATACATGATATCCGGCCTTTGCAGCGCAGTAGACAGGAATGCGGGTCAGCGGCATAAAGCCAAGAATGGATGATTCATTGATAATCACCGGATCCTTCTGCTGCAGTAGGTGAGGGATGAACAGTCCCGTGAGCATGATCGGCGCGGTCAGGTTGATGTCGATTTCATGGGGGGAATTCGCAAGGCCGTCAATCCCCTCCAGAAGACGGTAATCGGTCTGGATGGCGGCATTGTTGATCAGAACATTCATGTCCGTCATCTGTTTCAATACATACTCATACATCCGCTGCCGGTCTTCCTCGGATGAAATGTCTCCGGTCACATAGCGAATCGCCGAGTTCAAAGCAACGACTTCCTGCAGGCGGTTCTCTCTGCGCCCGCAGATGATAACATTATTTCCGAGTTCAGCCAGACGCAGCGCTAGCGCTTTTCCGATGCCTGTTCCGCCGCCGGTGATAAAGATTTTGTTTCCTGATATTTTCATAGCGACCTCCTGAAGAATCATATCCTGTAATTCTTCCATAATAACAGGGAAAACAGCAGAAAGTAAAGCTGTAGTTATAATTCATCCGTTGAATAATTAACAGGGGTGTGATATGATTTTATAAGTATAAGCGGGGAAAGTATATTTTACGGAGGTAGACTATGAAACAGCAGCTTTTTACAAACGAGATTATTTTGTCATGGCTTCAGTATTTTGCGAAAAATACGCCGATCGACCTGGAAAAGGTGAAGATGCTGGATATCACACGGAAAAACAAGAATGTGATTCCGACGGTGGAGACGCACCGGGCGGTGCTTGTCTTTACCGAGGCGGGCAACCCGGATATTTTCTACCGCATGTGGAACGCGGGGCTTGGGGACTGTGATGTCTGGTATAACGAGGGTTCCGAGCCGGTGGGCGAGGTCAAATGTGACAAGGTCTGCAATATGATCAACCGCGGAATCAACGCTTCCGCCGGGATGCTGGTGATCAATCCCAACGCCTGCAATACATACAAGATCGGCATGGACAACCAGAATTTCCGACGGGGTTCCATCCACTATGTGGGCAGCGAGATCCGTTCCGTGATTTTTAACAAGCTTCAGATCGGGCGGCAGGATGATATCTGCGTGATCAGCGGGGAGAGCATCGCGATCGAGGCGGGACTCATCGCCACGGAGGGTTCCGTTCTGGCGGTGGAGTATAATAAGGATGACCGGGCAACCATGGAGGATAATATTGATCACTTTGGCCTTCACAACATTCATGTCGTTGATCATGTGGACGCCGAGACATTGAAGGGATTGCCGGTGCCGTCTCTGGTCTTTCTGGTGGCATCCGCCAGCACAGAGCAGGAGATCGCCTGCCTGACGGTGCTGAACCCGAAGATCACAGTTGTTGTATACACGTTGGATTTTGCGATGGCAGCCGGAATGCCGAAGCTGTTTGAGAAATACGGCGTGAAGGTCTCGGAGACGATTCAGGTTTCCGTCTCCAGACTGAATGCGAAGAACTCGTTTGAGCAGGAGCCTGCGCCGTGGCTCATCTCCGGCAGAGCGGATGCATAGCTTTTGATTGTCTGAATCATGCGATGCGTCGAGTGAGCAAATGCGAAGAGCAAGGAATGACTTTGTGTTTTCCGATAGAATATAGGAGGAGCGATGGACGAGACAGAGAGAAGCTGTATTGATTGTTATGTGGGAAACTGCAACTGGGAGGACGGGAAGTTTCCGGACTTCTGCCTGAGCACACACATGGATCCGGATGTCCTTGCAGACGCTATGGCGCAATATGAGAAAGAGGAGATCCGTCAGATCGCAGTCGCGGCGGCTGAAGTGGAAGCGGATAACTACTGCAAAATGACCCGTCTTGAAGAGACGGTCGAGTTCGCGAAAAAGATCGGCGCGAAGAAAATCGGCATTGCCAACTGCGTCGGGCTCCTTGCTGAGGCGCGCATGCTGGCAAAGATTTTGCGAAGCCATGGATTTGAGGTTTTCGGCTCCGCATGTAAGGGCGGTACCCAGAGAAAGGCATCCATCGGTATTCCGGAGAGGTGTGACAAGGTCGGCTTTAATATGTGCAATCCGGTTCTGCAAGCGAAAATTCTGAATTCAAAACACACCGACCTGAATATCCTCGTGGGACTTTGCGTAGGACACGACAGCCTGTTTTACAAATATTCCGAGGCGCCGGTCACGACATTGGTGGCGAAGGACCGCGTTCTTGGACACAATACGGTGGCTGCACTGTATCAGGCGGATAAGTATTATAAAAAAGTTTTTGGGGATCAGAAACAGGTATAGGCACTCATATATAATATAGGGTATAAAAGGCTCCGGCAAAAATTCGCCGGAGCCATCTTTTTAAATAGAATTGATCTGCCGCGAAAGCTTTAGCTCAGCGCCGCGGTAATGATTGCCATGGAATATACCTCCATCGCGTTGCAGCCTCTGGAAAGATCGTTAATCGGCGCATTCAGACCGAGAAGAATCGGGCCGTAGGCATCAAAGTTGCCGAGCCGCTGCGCGATCTTGTAACCGATATTTCCGGCATTGATATCCGGGAAGATAAAGGTATTTGCATGTCCGGCGACCGGAGAATCCGGAGCCTTTGTCCTCGCAACAGCCGGAGACACCGCCGCGTCAAACTGCAGCTCGCCGTCGATCGCAAGATCCGGAGCAAGCGCCTTTGCCTTTGCGCAGGCGTTGTGTACCTTGTCAACCGTCTCACCCTTGCCGGAGCCGTGGGTGGAGTAGCTTAAGAATGCGACCTTCGGATCCACGCCGAAAATACGCGCGCAGTTTGCGGTCTCGATCGCGATCTCCACCAGATCATCCTCGGAAGGATTGATGTTGATGGCGCAGTCGCCCATCGCCAGCACCTCATTGTCGCCGGTCGCGGCTGCACGTACCAGAATAAAGCAGGAAGACACGATCTTGTTGTTCGGCTTTGTCTTAATCAACTGCAGAGCGGGGCGAACCGTGTCCGCGGTAGAATATGTAGCGCCGCCCAGCAGGCAATCCGTGATACCCATCTTTACCAGCATGGTGCCGAAATAGTTGCCCTTCTGAAGAGCAGCACGGCAGTCATCGGATGTCATCTTGCCCTTACGAAGCTCCACCATCTCAGCGACCATCTCATCCATCTGGTCAAAATGCTCCGGGTCTATGATATCAGCGCCGTTGATGTTGTATCCGGCATCCTCCGCAGCCGCCCGTACTTCCTCAACATTTCCGATCAGGATCGGCTTCAGGAACGTACCGGAAAGGAGACGGGATGCGGCCTCAAGGATACGGGGATCGGTTCCCTCTGTGAAAACGATGGTTTTTGGATCGTTTTTCAGCTTTTGTATCAATGTCTTGAACATAACTGGGTTACCTCCATGTAAAAATATTCTCTTCTACCTATTGTAATGCTTTTTGCTTAAAATTCAAGGAAAAACTGAAGTGTCCAAAAAGTAAATTTACGCACGAATTGACTCCGGATCAATCCCATTTTCTTCCAACAGCTTCCGCACCTACCTCAAGTCGCCTCAGCTTCTCACAAAACCGGTCTACTGCACGAGCAATGTGTTTCTCACTCACGGCACAATCTGCACAAGAACCGACGCGCCGATCACGGTCAGTATCCCGACACCACGATGGACAGGCTGCTCATGGCTCCCTCTACCTCTCCCATCTCCATTGCCTTTGTCGTTCCGATCGCATGCGCTCCGGAACCGATCCCGATCCCTTTTGCGACGGGATCTGTAATCCGGCAAACACGGCAAAGCCCCTCTGCGCAGATACTCCCCAGCACTCCGGTTAAGATAATAACGGCTACCGTGATGGAGACATATCCTCCCAGTTCCTCAGAGATTCCCATACCGATCGCCGTTGTCACGGACTTCGGGAGAAAGGTGACCCACTCCGCCCGGCTGAAATGAAACAAAACCGCCAGTATGCTGACACTTCCCATGCTTGTCACCACACCGGAGACAATGCCCGCCAGAATTGCCGCCAGATTTTTCTTCAAAAGCGCAAACTGCCGGTGAAGCGGAATCGCCAGACTCACTGTGGCCGGTGCCAGCAGATAACTAAGATATTTCGCGCCGGTATTGTAGGTCTCATAATCAATATGGAAAACCAATAAAAATACAATGACCAGAACGATCG
>JAJQBM010000057.1 GCA_021203285.1 Clostridiales bacterium
CATTGCTGATCGTGGAGGTGGTTATCCCCGGCGGTCGGCTGAACCCGATATCCTCCAGACCCTCATGGATCTGCTCCATTGCCTCCTTCCAAAGTGTTTTCGTAAAGGTCGTAGACTCCAATGTGGAATTATCGTCATACCCGCCCCAGACCGCACAGGTATAATACGGCGTGTAGCCGACAAGCCATGCCGCGCGGGTAGAGGACGTCGTTCCGGTCTTGCCCGCAACAGACATGCCGGACAGATTTGCCGCTCTTCCAGTTCCGGATGTCATCACGTCCTCCATAGCGGAGGTGAGCAGCCATGCCGTGGTCTCCTGAATCACCCGGTGCGATTCCGACGTCCGGTCGATCAGAACATTTTCCTCATGATCGACAATCTGCGTGTAGAGAATCGGCTCATTGTATACACCGCCGTTCGCGATCGCCGCGTAGGCTGCCGCCATCTCCAGATTGGTGACGCCGTCCGTAATGCCGCCCAGTGGAAGCGCTTCCGCAAGATCCTCATCCGTCAGCGTCGTAATCCCGAAATCAAGCGCATACTGATAACAGGTCTCCAATGTGACCTCCCGGCTGGTCTTGATCGCGATGACATTAATCGAATCGATAATCGCATCGCGTATCGTGGTAGAACCGCGATACACTCCGTCGGCATTACTGATCACCTTTCCGCTCGCATAGGTGATCGGTTCATCCACCATTGTCGTCGCCAGGCTGACAATCCCCTCTTCCAAGGCCGGCGCGTAGGTCGTCAGAATCTTGAAGGTAGATCCGGGCTGTGTCGTGGTGTCCGACGCACGGTTTAAAGTCAGACTGGCTGTTTTCTCTCCCCGCCCGCCGACCAGTGCTTTGACCTCCCCGGTACTCTGGTCGATGATGGTCATGGATGCCTGCGGCTGAACCGTGAAGGTAAGATTCTCTCCGATCACTGTTCCGCCTTCCGACACCAAAGCCTCTCGGTACGCATTGATCGCCTCCGTGGCCTCCTCCTCACTGTCGAAATTCAGAGAGTCTTTTCCCCACTCCTCTTTCAGCCAGCTCAGCATCGTCTGTTCACTGTAATTTTCCAGCGATCCGTCGTCCAACTGGATCGTCAGCGCGTAGGAGAACGATACCTGTGTCTCAATCTCGTAATTCGACTCATCATTGATCGTCTCGTCACAGATCTCCTGAATCTCCGGATCCTGCGTGGAATAGATGGTCAGGCCGCCGCTGTATAGTGCCTTGTATGCCTCCGCCTCGGAGTAGCCGAGCTCCGACTGCAGATCCTCGATCACCTGCTCTGTCAGCGCATCGACAAAGTAAGAAGTGATATTGGAGACATCACTCTCATATGTCGTGTTGTGTTCACTGATTCTGGCATACACATCATCCGCAACCGCCTCCTCGTATTCCGCCGCAGTGATGTACCCCTGTTCCCTCATGTTTGAGAGAACCTTCAACCGCCGCTCATTGTTGGACTCGGGATAAGTGATCGGATTGTACGCGGAAGGATTCTGGGTGATAGCGGCAATCACCGCACACTCCGAGAGCGTCAGTTCAGAGACATCTTTGCCGAAATACCGGGTGGCCGCCGCCTGAACGCCGAGGGTGTTTTGTCCCAGATTGATCGTATTCAGATAATTTTCCATGATCCAGTCCTTGGAGACTTCCCGCTCCAGCTCGATCGCCAGATACTGCTCCTGAAGCTTGCGTGTCACGCGCTCCTTCAGCGTCGTCTCGGAGGTCCAGTTGTCAAACACATTATTTTTCAGGAGCTGCTGGGTGATCGTGCTGGCGCCTTCGCTGAACGTACCGCTGGTAACGCCAACCACCGCCGCACGGAAAATTCCCTTCAGATCAATCCCGTTATGCTCATAAAACCGCTCATCCTCAATGGCCACAAAAGCGTGCTGCAGGTCCTCCGGAATCTCATCCAATGTCACATATACACGGTTGGAGCCGCTCGCCACCAACTGTGCCGTGATATTCCCGTCAGCATCATAGACTACGGACATATAGCCGGTAGGCGTCGCATCGATCGTGCTGATATCCGGAGCCTCCTCGATAATATCCATCGCCATCCCGTATACCGTATATCCTCCGTATCCAGCCGCCGCGACAGCCAGCACCGTAATCAGGACAAGCAAAATAACTTTTATTTTGTTGCGAATCCATCGCCCTTTCGGCACGCGCACGCTCCGCTGCCGATTGATGCCATCCCTTCCGTAATTCATAGCCAATCTCCTGACACTTTGTCATGTATCAACAACTCCCCGGGCAAACCTGCCATTTCTATTTTAACATTAATGTGTTATAATGGCAAGCAAAGCCAAAAAAGGAGCTCCATCTATGCCATATAAGACAGTCCTTACCGGCGGCCGGGGCGAGATTGAGGAGAAAAAATCCCGTTTTATCGCCACAGTCCGGCCCATCTCAACAGAGAGCGAGGCTCTGGATATCATCGCCTCCATACGGAAAGAGTTCTGGGATGCACGCCACAATTGCTATGCCTACACAGTCGGCAGCCGGGGCGAGCTGCAGCGCTGCAGCGACGACGGAGAGCCGGGCGGCGCTGCGGGAAGGCCGATCCTTTCCGTGCTCTCCGGTGAGGAGATCCGCAACTGCATCATCGTCGTCACACGCTATTTCGGCGGGACGCTCCTCGGCACCGGCGGTCTTGTCCGCGCGTACCAGTCGGCCGCAAAAGAAGGGCTCGCACACTGCACCGTCATTGAGCGGCAGGAAGGGCAGCGGCTGACCATCTGCACCGATTACAGCGGCGTCGGGAAGCTGCAGTTTCTCATGGCCACACGAAACACCGCCGTGCTGGACAGCAGGTACACAGACACCGTGGAGATGGATGTGATCCTTCCTGTTGCGGAGGTTGCCCGGTTTACCGAGGTCGTCACAGAGGCCACCAGCGCAAAAGCCCGGATTTTGACCGGAAATGAAGCGGAGTTTGCCATAGCAGACGGCGGCATCCTGATTTTTGACGAGAAATAAGAAACGGAGAAACCACATGAAATTAGGCGAAAAACAAATATTAACCGTAGTAAAGGCCGTAGACTTCGGCATCTATCTGGCGGAGCACACAGGGGATGACCAGCGGGTCCTTCTCCCTGCCAAACAGGTTCCCGCCGGCACCCGTCCGGGAGACCAACTGGAAGTCTTCCTCTATAAAGATTCCTCTGACCGTCTGATCGCAACCACAATGGAGCCCCGCCTGACCATCGGCGGTATCGCGCTGCTTAAGGTCGCTCAGGTCACCCGCATCGGCGAATTTCTGGACTGGGGTCTGGAAAAGGCACTGTTTCTTCCATATAAAGAACAACTGGGTACTGTGCGGGAGGGGAATGAGATTCTGGTTACCCTCTACATAGACAAAAGCGACCGTCTCTGTGCCACCATGAAAGGGCTCTATCATCTGCTGCGGACAGACTCCCCTTACCAAAAGGGAGACAAGGTCAGCGGACGCGTCTACGAGTTCGGCCGGGATTTCGGCACATTCGTAGCGGTGGATGACTGCTATTCCGCGATGATCCCCGGACATGAAAATACAACAGCGCTGAAAATCGGGGATAAAATCTCCGCCACGGTCAGCAATGTCAAGGAAGACGGCAAGCTGGATCTCACCATCCGTGCAAAAGCATATTTGCAGATGGATACCGACGCAGGCCAGATTCTTCAGCTCATCACAGAGTACGGCGGCGTACTTCCTTTCAATGACAAAGCCTCGCCGGAGATTATCAAGCGGGAGGCTCACATGAGCAAAGCGGCATTCAAGCGGGCTGTCGGCCATCTTTACAAAGAAAGAAAAATCGAATTCACCGAGAGTGGAATCCGATTAACTGAAAAATAATGTTTTTAAAAAATCCGCCGGGGCAAAGATACCCGGCGGATTTCATTTCTTATACATGATGCAGCATCAGAAGATTCGGCGGATCGCGACCACGGTCCGATAAGCGTAGTTGTAGGTGATCTTGATGCCGGACGAAGCGCTGGCTGCGTGAACGATCGCCCCGCCGCCTATATAGATTGCGCAGTGACCCTCATAGCAGATAATGTCACCCGGCTGCAGGTCGGACGCGGATACCGCATACCCCACTGTGCGAAGCGAATAAGATGAATGCGGGAGGGAAACGCCAAAATGAGCATACACTGATTTGATAAACCCGGAGCAATCACATCCGTTGGTCAGGCTTGTCCCGCCCCACACATAAGGATTGCCGACAAACTGGCAGGCATAGTCTGCCACCGCCTGTCCGGAACCGCTGACGGTCGAGGACGAACTGCCTGTACTGCTGCTTGTGTCAGTGGAACTGCCCGCGCTGTCAGAATTGCTTGTGTCAGTGGAGCTGCCCGCGCTGTCAGAACTGCTTGTGCCAGTGGAGCTACTGGTGCTGCCGGAACTGCTTGTGCTGCTCGAACTGCTTGTACTGCCTGTGCTGGCTGTCGCTGTCGTTGTGGAGCTCGTCGTGCTGCTCTGCTGCGCCGCCACCTCCTGTGCAATCACCTCTGTCTGCTCCTGTATCGTGGCCTTGTACTCCGCTGCCAATGCCTGCGCCGAAGCCAACATGATATCAAAATCATCCATCTCGGCGCTCTTCTCGGCGATCATCGCATTCAGCGAAGCCTGCTGTGTCTCCAGCTCCGACTGCTGCTCCTGCAGAGCCG
>JAJQBM010000111.1 GCA_021203285.1 Clostridiales bacterium
ACACCGCGGTCATCGAGGCGCTGAAGGCGGCGCTCCGCCGCAAATCAGAGAAAGATGCCTCCGACCAAAGCGAAGTGACCGACACACCGATCCCGGCCTCCGAGTGCGCAGACGATGTCCTGCGCACCTCCAGCCTGCAGAAGGTAGACCTGAGTCTGTCGCTGGAGCGGGAGGAGTATAAGCGGGAGCTGAAGTGGCTGCAGAACCGGATCGGCGACCTCCACGGTGAGATCTACAAGCGGCGGATTCCCGTGATTCGCGGCTTTGAGGGATGGGACGCCGGCGGCAAAGGCGGCGCGATCAAACGCCTGACGGAGAAGATGGATCCCCGCGGGTACCGGGTACATCCCACCTCGGCGGCAAACGATATCGAGAAGGTTCACCACTATCTCTGGCGGTTCTGGAACAATGTCCCCAAGGACGGCCACATCGCCATCTTTGACCGGACATGGTACGGCCGTGTCATGGTGGAGCGGATCGAGGGATTCTGCACCCGTGCGGAGTGGCAGCGCGCCTATCAGGAGATCAACGAGATGGAAAAACAGTTCGTCGACCACGGCGCCATTGTGTTGAAATTCTGGCTCCAGATCGACAAGGATGAGCAGGAGCGCCGCTTTAAAGAGCGAATGAAGACCCCGGAAAAACAGTGGAAGATCACCGATGGGGACTGGCGCAACCGCGAAAAGTGGGATGAATACGAGAAGGCGGTGGATGAGATGCTGGTCCGCACCTCCACGATGGCAGCTCCGTGGATTATTGTCGAGGGAAACAACAAATATTACGCCCGCGTCAAGGTGCTGCAGACCGTGGTGGATGCCATGGAGGAACGGCTGGCAAAATATCCGAACGCGTAATCTTGTTGCCAAACACCTCAAAATTTTGTAGAATAAACGGGTTATGAAAAATTCAGAAAAAGACACTACACAATTTCAGAAAAAGGACATGCTGTTCCTCTTTATGCGGGGAGCGACCGGCTATTTTGTCTGCGCGATCCTCTTTGCCTGCCTCTCCGCGCTGGCGGATATGATCCGTCCGAAAATCATCGAGTACACTCGAGTACACGGTGGACGGCATTCTGGGCAACAGTGCGGATTCGATTCCGGATTTTATTCTGTCGTTTTTTGCCGGGCGAGGCGGTCTCGCATGGCTGCGCTCCCACCTCTGGGTACCGGCGCTGGCCGTCATCGCCGCCACGCTGGTTGCGGTCGCGCTGCGCTACATATACGAGATGTGCGTGGTCAAGGGAGGAGAAAATTTTGTCTGCAATATGCGCGACCATCTTTTCTCCCATCTGGAACGCCTCTCCGCGGGCTGGCACAGCTCCCATCAGACCGGCGACATTCTCCAGCGGTGCACCACCGATGTGGAGGAGGTCAAAACCTTTCTGTCGGAGCATTTTGTCAAGCTGTTTT
This sequence comes from Clostridiales bacterium, assembly GCA_021203285.1. Lineage (GTDB taxonomy): Bacteria > Bacillota > Clostridia > Lachnospirales > Lachnospiraceae > Eubacterium_I. The sequence goes on from JAJQBM010000111.1 coordinate 1,413, forward strand.
CCATGATCATGACCATCCTTCTGGCGCTGGTCTTCATGTTCCGGATCCAGTGGCAGTTAGCGCTCATCGCGCTTGCCAGCGTGCCGGTCATCGTCGGCATCTCCTTCTGGTTCCACAACGGCATCGGCAGAGGTTTTAAGGACTGCGATGAGAGCGAGGGCGTCCTCTCCACCATCGCACAGGAAAACTTAAGCGGTGTCCGCGTCGTCCGCGCCTTCGGCAAGGAGCGGTCGGAACGCGGAAAGTTCCGGACGCAGAACCAGATCGTGACGGACAAATGGGTCGATCTCGGCCGGTTTATGACGATTTTCTTTTTCTTCATCGACTTTTTAAGCGGACTTGTCCTGCTGCTGACTCTGGCTGTCGGCACGGTCATGTGCGTCTGCGCAGACCTCACCGTCGGAGCGCTCCTCGCGATGATCTCCTATGTGACGATGCTGCTGCGCCCTGTCCGCATGCTCGGACGCATCCTGAGTGAAATGAGCAAGACCGGCGTCTCCATTCAGCGCCTCTACGAAATCATGTGCGCACCTCTGGAGGAGGACGCGCCGCAGAGCACGGAAGCGCCCATGGACCGCGACATTGTCTTTGACCATGTCAGCTTTTCCTACCCGGGACAGCCCGGCCTGCTCCACGATATCAGCTTTACTGTTCCCGCGGGCACAACCCTCGGCATCCTCGGCACGACCGGAAGCGGCAAGAGTACGCTGATTCAGCTTCTGACGCGGTTCTACGAGCTTCCGCCGGAAAACGGAACGATCACCGTAGGCGGCGTGGATATCCGCAATATGCCTGCCGCATGGGTGCGGAAGCATATCGGCTATGTGATGCAGGAGCCGTTTCTTTTCAGCCGCAGCATTGCCGAGAATATCGCGATCACGCAGGGGCAGCCGGACGAAGCTCATGTCCGGGAGGCGGCGGATATGGCCGCGCTCTCCGCAACGATCCGGAACTTTCCGAAGGGATACGACGCCTATGTGGGTGAGCGGGGCATGACGCTCTCCGGCGGGCAGAAACAGCGTGCCGCCATCGCGCGCACCCTGACGCAAAATGCGCCCATTCTGGTCTTCGATGACTCTCTCTCAGCGGTCGACGCGGAGACCGATGCGCAGATCCGCGGTAATCTGAAGAAATTTATGGGCACGGCGACAGTAATCCTGATCAGCCACCGCGTCACAACTCTGATGGCTGCCGATCAGATCATCGTCTTAAAGGACGGCCGGATCGTGGATTCCGGAACACACGAGGAGCTGATTGCGCGGCCGGGGCTCTACCGTGACATCTATGATATTCAGGAGGCGAATGAGTGATGAGTGAAAAAAGCAATGAAAAAATCATCCATCTGAAGTGGTTCGGCCTCCCGCAGATCTGGGATCTGGTAAAGGCACACAAAAAAATGATGCTGGCCGTTCTGATTGCCATGGGACTCAGCAGCGTCATCGATGTGATCCTGCCGCTCTTCCAGAACTATGCGATCAACCACTATATCGGGGAACAGACGCTGGACACGCTCCCTGCCATGGTCATTCTCTATGTCGTTGTCATCCTGCTCTCCGGGCTGGTCAACTCCATCGGGATTTACTATGCTTTTAAGGCGGAGGTGGTGGTGGACCGCGATATCCGGCAGAAATGCTTTGACCATGTACAGACCCTGTCATTCAGCTATTTTAACCAGAACAGTACCGGGTACATCCACTCCCGCGTCATCTCGGATCCCAACAAGATCGGGATGATCATCAGTTGGAGATTGATGGATGCCTCGATCACCATCGTCTACCTGATCGGCATTTTCATCATCATGTTTTCCCTGAATCCGGTGCTCGGCGGCCTGCTTCTGATCGTTCTGCCTCTGGAAATTCTGGCGACCGTATATTTTTCCCGCCATATCACACGGGAAAACCGCGCGGTGCGGGAGATGAACAGCGTCATCACCGGCGATTTCAATGAGGGAATCACCGGGGCAAAAACGATAAAATCGCTGGTCATTGAAGACCGGATGCAGCGGGATTTTGAACACGACACCTCCTCGATGCGGGTGGCCTCCGTCCGGGCGGGGCGCTACCGTGCGCTCTTCCGCGCCGTGATCGTGTTTTTCTCCAGCATTGCCCTCGCGCTCGTACTCTGGCGCGGCGGAATTCTGAACACGAGAGGGCTGCTCCTTCTCGGAAACATGGCGGTGTTTATGAACTATGCCACCTCCATGAACGACTATGTGCAGGATCTGGTCAATGTCATCTCCGAGCTGATCCAGACACAGGTCAACGTGGAGCGAATCAATACCCTGCTGCACACCAGATCCGATGTCTCCGGCACGCCGGAGGTCATTGAAAAATACGGGGATACCTTCTCACCGAAAAAAGAGAACTGGGAACCGCTGCACGGCGATATTGAATTTAAAGATGTGACATTCTGCTATCCGGACGGGGAAGAAAATGTGTTGGAGCACTTCAACCTGAAGATACCGCAGGGCTCCATGGTTGCCATTGTCGGCGAGACCGGCGCGGGCAAAAGCACGCTAGCCAATCTGGTCTGCCGCTTCTACGAGCCGACCGAGGGACAGGTGCTGATCGACGGGCGTGACGCCCGGGAGCGGAGTCAGCTCTGGCTGCACAGCCACATCGGCTATGTTCTCCAGACACCCCACCTGTTTTCCGGAACCATACTGGACAACCTGCGCTACGGGAATCCGGATGCCGACATGGAGGAGATCGAGACGGCGGTTCGCCGCGTCCACGCGGACGGCATCATCGCAAACATGGAGCACGGCTATGAGACTCAGGTAGGCGAGGGCGGCGACCTGCTCTCCACCGGAGAAAAGCAGCTTTTAAGCTTCGCGCGGGCGCTGCTGGCCAACCCGCAGATCCTGATTTTCGACGAGGCCGCAAGCAGCGTGGACACTCTGACGGAGAAAGCCATTCAGGAGGCCATCATCACCGTGGCAAAGGGACGGACCAGCTTTATGATCGCCCACCGCCTCTCCACGGTGCGGGATGCGGATGTGATTCTGGTCATGCGGGACGGAAAGATCGTGGAATAGGGTACACATGAAGAACTGCTGGCAGCACAGGGGTATTACTACCGCCTGCACCGGCAGCAGTTTGTGGAGGATGCGGTGACGGCGCATCTGGGGTAGAAAAGCTTTTATATTTTTATGAAGGGCATGAGGACAAAAACAACCCCGCTCATAGACAACAAAGTCTGTTTGCGGGGTGTTTTCTGCCCTCATGCCCATATACGGA